>JBDTNP010000369.1:0-17518 GCA_039933695.1 Betaproteobacteria bacterium
ACGGATGCTTCCAGCCCAATCAAGCAGCGCGTACGCGATCTGGCGTGGGCTGGCCACCACCAGCAGGCGATCCAGCAGGCGAGCGCAGCGCTGGCAACGACCGGCTTGAGCGTCGAAAACCGGCTCGATTTGCTCGATCTTCGCGCAGAAAGCTTCATCGCCCAGGCTGACCTCGAGCGCGCCGGCGCGGATGCGGATTCGATGATCGAGCTGGCGGATGGCGCCCGGACGCCCGCCCTCAAGGCGCAGGCGCGAAACCGCCTCGCACTGGTCCAGATTCGGAAGGGCGAGCTGAAATCGGCTGTAGCTACCGCGGCGGCGGCGTTGAAAGCGGCGCGCCAAAGCAGGCAGCGCGCGGTCGAAGCGACGAGCCTGTTGCGGCTCGCGGAGGCGCAATTCCGGCACAGAGTGGATCTCGAGCAAGCGGCCCGCAACGCCGCACGCGCCGCCGAGATGTTCCGTTCATTGGGACAGACGGCGCAAGAAGGACGTTCGCTGTGGGCGCTCGCCGGTACGCGCAGCGCGCAGGGTGACGCGGCGGCGGCGGAAAAGGCAGCCAATGCGGCATTGATGCGGTGCCAGCAGGCCGGCGATCCATACGGCGCCGGCAACGCGCGCAACATTCTCGCCCATAACCAGGCGGACCACGCGGTCAATCGCAAGCTTCTACATCAGGCGCTTGCCGATTTCGAAGCGGCGGGCTATGTCGAGCGCCAGGGCATCATTACCGGCAACCTGGGCGTCACCGACCGGGATATCGGACTGTACCGGAACGCCCGACGACTTTTGCTCAAGACCGTCGCGATCAATCGACGCATCGGTGCGCGCGCCAGTGAGGGACTGGTCTTGGGTCCGCTCGCGGAAGTGGAGTCGGCGCTGGGACACTTCGACGACGCTGCCAGATATATCGCCGAGTCGGCTGCGCTGGGCAAGGCGGTTGGCGATCCGCTCGTCGTCGCCTTTGCGGCCGTCGTCCAGGGTCGGCTGGCATCGCTCCGAGGCGACGCTGCTGCGGCGCTGGCTCACTTCAAGCTGGCCGAACAACTGGCGCGAGCCAGCAATCTTGCGGTCCCCGAAATCAACGCGCTGACCGGGATCGGGCAATCACTGTTGGCGCTCAACAAGCCGCGAGCGGCGCTGACCGCGACGCGCCGTGCCACCGAGCTTCATCGCGCTCATGGATTGGCGGCGCTCGACGGGTTGTCGCGGCCGCTGCTTTGGTGGCGCCACAGCCGGGCGCTGCAGGCCAACAAGCGGACACAAGCAGCACGCGACGCGCTGGAGGCGGCCTATCAGTTCATGGTCGAAGGCATCCTCAACCTGAGCGATGAAGGTCTTCGCAGGAACTACCTGAACAAGATCGAGGCGCATCGCGAGATCATCCATGCCTGGCTCAAGGAAGCGCGCAAGCGACGCCTTTCACCTCAACGGCGCACCTCCCATCTGGCGGGTGAAGCGAATCTGCGCGAGCCCTTTGAGCGGCTGGTCGATGCCGGGTTGCGCCTGAACGAGTTGCGCAGCACCGCCGAGCTGCATGAATTCCTGATCGACGAAGCCACCGAGCTCTCGGGCGCCGAGCGCGTTCTCCTGGTGCTGGAGAGGGCGCATGGGCTGGAACTGGCGGGTTCGCTCGTGCCACGCGGCGAGGATGCGCAATCGATGTTGCACGACATCGGGCCTGCGCTGGCTGATGTGCGGCGTACGCGCGCCGTCAGCCTGACGCATGGCCCGGAGGGCGCGAGCGAGCTCGACCAGCGCTCGCGGGTCATCGCGCCGCTGATCGCGCAGCGCCAGCTGCTCGGCTACCTCTATGTCGACATCGACGGCGCGTTCGGACGACTGCGCGAGTCCGACCGCGACTTGATGGGCATGCTGGCAAGCCAGGCCGCGGTCGCACTGGACAACGCGCAGTGGTCGCAGGGCCTGGAGCGGAAGGTCGAAGAGCGTACCTCGGAATTGACTGCCTCCAACGCCAACCTCGAACAGCGAAACGCCGAGCTAGCGATTGTCAATTCGATTCAGCAGGGACTCGCCGCCGAGCTGGATTTCCAGGCAATCATCGACCTCGTCGGCGACAAACTGCGCGAAGTCTTCGCCACGCCCGACCTCGGGATCCGTTGGTACGATGAAAAAGCCAACCTGACCCACTATCTCTACGAATATGAACACGGCAAACGCCTGACTGTCGCACCCCGACCCCCCATCCCGGGCGGCATGTTCGAAACGATGCGCAGGACCCGCCAGCCCTTGGTCCTGAATACTGCGGCAGATTACGCAAAAGTGCCTGGCGGGACGCTCCCTGGCACGGACGCCAGCAAATCGCTGATTTCCGTTCCGATCATCAGCAGCGATCGGATGCTTGGAACGATCGTTATCGAGAACTACGAGCGCGAGAATGCCTATGGCGAGTCCGAGTTGCGCCTGCTCACGACGATCGCCGCGTCGCTGGGTACGGCCCTCGAAAACGCGCGGCTGTTCGACGAGACGCAGCGGCTGTTCAAAGCCGAGCAACAGCGCGCCGCGGAGCTGGCGGTCATCAACAGCATCCAGCAGGGCATGGCCGAGAAGCTAGACTTCCAGACCATCGTCGATCTGGTCGGCGACAACTTGCGCGACGTGTTCCATACCGGCGACATCGGTATCCGGTGGCACGAAGCCGAGACCGGCGTCATGCACTACCTGTATCAGTATGAGCACGGTTTGCGGCAAAAAGTGTCTCCGACCCGACCGCTCGAAGGCGGCCCTTGGTCCGTCCTTGTGCGGACGCGCCAGCCGGTCCTTTTGCGGAACCGCACAGAGGGAGCTGCGCTCGGCGCGACTGCGATACCGGGCACCGATCAGAGTCAATCCGCGGTTTTCGTGCCCATTCTCGGGAGTGATCGCGTGCTCGGCCTGATCGTGCTCGAGAACTACGAGCGCGAGGATGCTTTCGGCGAAGCAGAAATTCGATTGCTCAGCACAGTCGCGGCGAGCATGGGCGTGGCGTTGGAAAACGCGCGTCTGTTCGACGAAACGCAGCGGTTGTTGAAGGAGACCGAGCAGCGCGCCACTGAGCTGGCAGTGATCAATCGCATTCAGGAAGGCATAGCCGCTGAGCTCGACTTCCAGGCGATCGTGGACCTCGTTGGCGACAAGTTGCGCGAGGTCTTCAAGATTGGTGACATCGGCATCCGCTGGTACGATCCGAAGGCGAACCTGAATCACTTCCTGTACCAGTACGAGCATGGCATGCGGGATTACCAACCGCCGAGGACTCCCTCGGCGGGAGCCTTGAAGCTGTTGCAAACGCGTCAGCCGGTGGTCGTGAACAATCCTGCCGAGTATGCGGCGCTCGGCTTCGGCACCACACCCGGCACCGACCAAAGCCTCTCATCCGTCGCGGTCCCCATCCTCGGCAGCGATCGCGCGTTGGGCTCGATCGCGCTGGAGAATTACGAACGGGAAAACGCATTCGGCGAGGCGGAGGTTCGCCTGCTCACGACGGTCGCCGCGGGCATGGGCGTGGCGCTGGAAAATGCCCGCCTGTTCGACGAGACGCAGCGGCTGCTGAAGGAAACCGAGCAGCGGAACGCCGAGCTGGCGATCATCAACTCAATCCAGCAAGGGCTCGCCGCAGAGCTGGACTTCCAGGCGATCGTCGATCTGGTCGGCGATAAGCTGCGCGAGGTCTTCGCAACGCCCGATCTGAGCATTAATTGGTACGATGAAAGGGCCAACCTGCTCCACTATCTGTACTCGTACGAGCATGGAAAGCGGCTGAGAATAGCGCCTCGCCCGCCCGTTCCGGGCGGCCTGTTCGAGACGATGGCGCACACGCGACAACCGCAGGTGGTGAACTCGGTCGCGATGGGCAATGCCATTCCCGGCACAGACCAGAGCAAGTCGATGATCGCGATGCCGATCATCAGCAGCGACCGCGTGCTCGGAATGATCGGCATAGAGAATTACGAGCGAGAGAACGCGTACAGCGAGTCGGACGTGCGTCTTCTCGGCACTATTGCCGCCTCGCTCGGGACCGCGCTCCAGAACGCGCGGCTTTTCGACGAGACGCAGCGTCTGTTCAAGGCCGAGCAACAACGGGCCGCAGAGCTCGCGGTCATCAACAGCATCCAGCAGGGCATGGCCGAGAAGCTTGACTTCCAGACCATCGTCGATCTGGTCGGTGACAAGCTGCGCGAAGTGTTCCATACCGGCGAAATCGGTATCCGATGGCACGAAGCAGACACCGGCCTCATGCACTACCTGTACCAGTACGAGCATGGCTTGCGGCAAAAAGTGCCGCCGCGCCGGCCGCTCGAAGGCGGGCCTTGGTCCGTACTTGTGCGGACGCGCCAGCCGGTCGTTTTGCGGAACCCCTCCGAAGGAGCCGCGCTCGGCGCGACTGCGATACCGGGCACCGATCAGAGTCAATCCGCGGTTTTCGTGCCCATTCTCGGGAGTGATCGCGTGCTCGGCCTGATCGTGCTCGAGAACTACGAGCGCGAGGATGCTTTCGGCGAAGCAGAAATTCGATTGCTCAGCACAGTCGCGGCGAGCATGGGCGTGGCGCTCGAGAACGCCCGCCTCTTCGACGAGACGCAGCGGCTGCTCAAGGAGACCGAGCAGCGCAACGCCGAGCTTGCGGTGATAAACAGCATCCAGGAGGGCATGGCGGCCGAGCTCGACTTCCAGGCGATCGTGGACCTCGTTGGCGACAAATTGCGCGAAGTATTCAGGATCGGCGATATCGGCATTCGATGGTACGACTCAAAGACCGATTCCATGCAGTTCCCGTATCTGTACGAGCGCGGCAAGCGGATCAGCGCGTCCCCCAAATCCGCATCGGCGAGCCCGATGTGGCTGAAGTTCACTGCGACGCGGCAACCGGTGATTGCGAACAGCCACCGCGAGCAGGACGCTCTGGGGATGAAGACGGTTCCGGGCACTGCGAGAGCGATGTCGGTGCTCATGGTCCCTATCCTCGGCGGCGACCAGGTACTCGGCATGATGTCGCTGGAGGACCACGAACGCGAGAACGCCTACGGAGACGGCGACGCACGGCTGTTGAGCACCGTTGCGGCGAGCATGGGCGTCGCGCTCGAAAACGCGCGCCTGTTCGACGAAACGCAGCGGCTGCTCAAGGAGACCGAGCAGCGCGCCGCCGAGCTCGCGGTCATCAACAGCATTCAGGAGGGCATGGCAGCCGAGCTCGACTTCCAGGCGATCGTCGACCTGGTCGGCGACAAGCTCCGTGATGTGTTCCACACCGGCGACATCGGTATCCGCTGGTACGACGCCAAGGCCAACATTCTCTATTCCCCCTACGACTACGAACACGGGGTGCGGCTGAGCCTGGCGCCCGTCACGCCGCGTCCCGGCGGACCCTGGTTCAAGCTCATGCAGGTGCGCCAGCCGGTCATCTACAGGAATCATGCGGAGATGGCGGCGGATGGCGTCGGCGTCATCCCCGGTACGGACGCAAGCCTTTCCTCCGTGCGCGTCCCCATACTCGGTGGCGACCGCGTTCTCGGATCGATCATCCTCGAGAGCTTCGAGCGCGAGAACGCCTACGGCGAAGCCGAGGTGCGACTGTTGAGCACGGTGGCTGCGAGCATGGGCGTCGCGCTCGAGAACGCGCGCCTGTTCGACGAGACGCAGCGGCTGCTGAAGGAAACCGAGCAGCGCAACGCCGAGCTCGCGATCATCAACAGCGTGCAGGCGGCGCTGGCCGCCGAGCTCAACATCCAGGGCATCTACGATGCGGTCGGCGACAAGATCCGGGAGATCTTCGGCAACCGTGACATGAGCATCCGCGTCTTCGATGCCAAGACCGGTCTTCTTCACCATCCCTATCTCTACGAAAACGGGCGTCGCCTGACCCCGGACCCGATCCGTATGGGTGACAAAGGGTTTACGGCGCACGTGATGCGCACTCGGGAACCGCTCGTCATCAATCAGAATATGGCGGAAGAAGCGGAACGGTACGGCACCACGCCGCTACCCGGTACCGAGATGGAGAAATCTGTAGTCCTCGTTCCCCTGATCGTCGGCGACCAGGTTCGAGGCGCGATTGGGCTCACGGACATGGAGCGCGAGCACGCCTTCGGTGAGTCGGACCTGCGGCTGCTGCAAACCCTGGCGAACAGCATGAGCGTCGCGCTGGAGAACGCGCGTCTTTTCGACGAGACGCAGCGGCTGCTGAAGGAAACCGAGCAGCGTAACGCCGAGCTCGCGATCATCAACAGCGTGCAGGCCGCGCTTGCCGCCGAGCTCAACATCCAGGGCATCTACGACGCGGTCGGCGACAAGATCCGCAATATCTTCAACAAGGCAGACGTCGGTATACGTATCTACGACCCGGAAACGGGGATGATGCACTACCCATACACTTACGAAAAAGGCCAGCGGCTCGAGATCGATTCCAGGCCGTTAGGCGATCGCGGATTCGCGGTGCACGTCCTGCACACTCGAGAAACTCTCGTCGTGAACAAGAACATGGCGGAGGCCGTCAAGAAGTACGGGGCTTCCCTGCTGCCGGGCACGCAAATGGAGAAATCGTTGATCATGGTGCCGATGGTTGCGGGCGATCAGGCGCGCGGCGTCATCAGGCTGATGGACATGGAGCACGAGGACGCCTTCAGCGATTCGGATGTGCGGCTGCTGCAGACGCTGGCCAACAGCATGAGCGTCTCGCTGGAGAACGCGCGGCTCTTCGACGAGACACAGCGCCGTACGCGCGAGACCGCCGCGCTCGCCGAAGTCGGCCGCGACATCTCCTCGACGCTCGACCTGTCGACGGTGATGGATCGGATCGCGCGTCATGCCAAGAACCTGCTCAATGCCAGCAGCAGCGCGATCTTCCTGCCCGACGCCAGCGGGGACACCTACCGCGCCATCGTGTCAGTCGGCGACATCTTCGAAGCGATCCACTCCACGGTGATCAAGAGCGGCGAGGGCATCATCGGCGATCTGATCAAGAGCCGTCGCGCGGAGCTCATCAATGACACGGCGGCCGATCCTCGCGCGCTTCTGATTCCCGGCACGGAGGAGGAGCAGAACGAGCGGATGATGGTCGCGCCGCTCCTTGCCGGACAGACGATCAAGGGCGTGATGGTAGTGTGGCGCACCGGCGGCGAGCCCTTTGGCGACACCGATCTCGAATTCCTGGTCGGGCTGTCGCTGCAGGCGACGGTCGGGATCGAGAATGCCCGCCTGTTCGCCGAATCGCAGCAGCGCGCGGCGGAGCTAACCACGGTCAACACGGTCTCGCAGCAGCTCGCCGGCAAGCTCGATCTCGCCAACCTGCTCGAGCTCGTCGGCGAGCAGATTCGCGCGGTCTTCCGTGCCGACATCGCCTATGTCGCGCTGCTCGACCGGCATACCGGCATCATCGACTTTCCCTACCAGCATGGCGACAAGCTGACGCCGCTCAAATATGGCGAAGGCCTGACCAGCAGGATCATCAAGTCGGGCAAGCCGCTGATCATCAACCGCGAAACCGACCGGCGCAGTCTCGAGCTTGGCGCGGTCGTCGTCGGCAAGCAGGCGCTGTCGTATCTGGGGGTGCCGATCCTGGTAGCCGGGACGTGTCAGGGAGCGATCAGCGTGCAAAGCACGAAGACGGAGGGCATGTACGACGCCGACGCTCAGCGCCTGCTGTCCACCATCGCCGCCAATGTCGGTGTAGCGATGCAGAATGCGCGTCTTTTCCACGAAGCGCAGGAGGCGCGCGCCGCGGCCGAGTCGGCCAACGAAGCGAAGAGCTCGTTCCTGGCGACGATGAGCCACGAGATCCGCACGCCGATGAACGCGGTGATAGGTATGAGCGGGCTGCTGCTCGACACCAAGCTCGATGCCGAGCAGCACGACTACGTCGCGACCATTCGCGAGTCGGGCGACGCGCTGCTGACCATCATCAACGACATCCTCGACTTCTCGAAGATCGAAGCCGGCCGCATGGACATCGAGGCGCAGCCGTTCGATTTGCGCGAGTGCGTCGAGTCCGCTCTGGACCTGGTCACGGCGCGAGCGGTGCAGAAGAACCTGGACACGGTTTACGTGTTCGAAGGCGACATCCCCGCAGCCGTCGTCGGCGACGTGACGCGCCTGCGCCAGATCATGCTGAACCTGCTGTCGAACGCGGTGAAATTCACCGAGGCCGGCGAGGTCGTGCTGACGGTCACCGCCAAGCCGACATCGTCGGATCGCGTCGAGCTCACGTTTTCGGTCCGCGATACCGGCATCGGACTCTCCGCCGACGAGATGAGCCGGCTGTTCCAGTCCTTTTCGCAAGCCGATTCGTCGACCACCCGCAAGTACGGCGGCACCGGCCTTGGCCTCGCGATCAGCAGGCGCCTGTCGGAGTTGATGGGTGGACACATGTGGGCGGAGAGCGACGGACCCGGCAAGGGGTCGACGTTCCTGTTCAGCATCCAGGTCCCGGTCGCCGAGCTTCCGGCCGCGCGGCAGCGCGACTTCGTCGGCGTGCAGCCCGAGCTGCAAGGCAAGCGCGTGCTGGTCGTCGACGACAACGCCACCAACCGCCGCGTGCTGAGCCTCCAAGCCGCCAAGTGGGGTATGAAGTGCCGCGCCACCGGTTCTCCGTCCGAGGCGCTGTCGTGGCTCGAGGCCGGCGAGGCCTTCGACCTCGCAGTGCTCGACATGCACATGCCCGAGATGGACGGCATCGATCTGGCGCGGCGGATTCGCGAGCACAATACCGCGCTGCCGCTGGTGCTGTTCAGCTCGCTGGGGAGGCGCGAAGCCGGCGACGACGAGCGGCTCTTCAATGCCTATCTGGCCAAGCCGATTCGCCAATCGCAGCTGTTCGATACGCTGGTGGGCCTCCTGGCGCGCGACGTTGCGCCCAAGGTCGAAGCCGCGCCGGGCAAGCCGCAGCTCGACCCCAATCAGGCAGCGCGGCATCCGCTGCGCATACTGCTGGCCGAGGACAACGTGGTCAACCAGAAGCTGGCGCTGCGCCTGCTCCAGCAGATGGGCTACCGCGCCGACCTCGCGTCGAACGGCATCGAAGCCGTCGAATCGGTGCAGCGGCAGGCGTACGACGTTGTGCTGATGGATGTGCAGATGCCCGAAATGGACGGGCTGGAAGCCTCGCGGCAGATCAATGCACGATGGCAACCGAAGGACCGCCCCCGCATCATCGCGATGACGGCCAACGCAATGCAGGGCGATCGCGACATGTGCCTGGCAGCGGGCATGGACGATTACCTGACCAAGCCGATCCGCGTCGAACGCCTGGTCGAGGCGTTGAACCACGCGTCGGCGCGCAAGGACCGCTGATGAGCGCACCGACGATCGATCGCGCGACCCTCGAAGCGCTGAAGCAAACCACGGGGGCCGAGTTCGTTCTCGAGCTGGTCGACACATTTCTGCAGGAGGCACCGGTCATGCTGGAGGATCTGCGCCGCGCGCTTGCGGCGCAAGACGCCGACAAGTTCCGCCGGACGGCGCACTCGCTCAAGTCGAACAGCAATACATTTGGCGCGCTCACTCTGGGCGCGATGGCGCGCGAGCTCGAGCTTACGAGCGCATCGAAGGTGAGCGAGGGCGGCGCCGAGCCGCTGAATGCGCTGGCCCAGGAATATTCGCGTGTCGCCGCGGCCCTGACTGCGCTGCGTCATGCGTGAGCTGCGAAGCGGGCCGGGCCGCCTGCTGGTCGTCGACGACAACAAGGTCAACCGGCTGCTGCTGACGCGCAGCCTGGAATTGCAAGGGCACAGCGTCGCATCGGCCGAGAACGGCCGCGTCGCGCTGGAGATGCTGCGGCGCGAAGCCTTCGATCTGTTGCTGCTCGACATGGAAATGCCCGAGATGGATGGCTTCCAGGTGCTCGAGCAACTGGGCGGCGACAGGCAGTTGCGCGACCTGCCGGTCATCGTCACCTCGTCGCTCGAAGGCGTCGAGACCATCGTCCGCTGCATCGAGCTGGGCGCCGATGACTATCTGTCCAAGCCGGTCAATCCCGGGCTGTTGAAGGCGCGCATCGGGACGAGCCTCGAGAAGAAAAGTCTGCGAGACCAGCAAAAGGAGCTGATGCGCCGCTTCGCCACGCCGGAAGTGGCCCAGGATCTGCAGACTTCCGGTTTCTCGCTGGGCGGCAAGCTGGTCCACGCTTCGGTGATGTTTTCCGATATTCGGGGCTTCACTTCACTGGCGGAATCGCAGCCGCCCGAGGAGACGATCGAGCTGCTCAATACCTATTACGAGCTGATGTTCGATGCGATCAGCGGTCACGGCGGCGTGGTCACGCTAATGATGGGCGACGGACTGATGTCGGTGTTCGGCGCGCCGGTGCCGCTCGTCGACCACGGCGAAAGCGCGGTGCGGTCCGCCCAGGAGATGGTCGAGCTGGTCGAGCTGTTCAACGTCGAGCGCAAGGCCGCGGGAAAGCCGCCGATCAGGATCGGCATCGGGATTGCCACTGGCGAGATGGTAGCCGGCTATACCGGTACCAACAAGCGCGCGACTTACACGTGCATCGGCGACACCGTCAATCTCGCGGCGAGGCTGGAGACGCACACCAAGGTCGCCCAGCGCACGATTCTGATCGACCAGGCCACGTGCTCGGCCTTGAGCGAGCGCATCGCGGTCGAGCCGCTCGGCCCTGTGCCGTTCAAGGGAAAATCAAACGCGGTGGAAGTGTTTGCCGTCGATCCGGGCCGGGAGGGCTGACCTCGATCAACGACGCAGGTTCACGTCCACGCGGAAATGCGTTACTGACAGACTGTTCCCGGATCGACGAAGACCTCGCGCGCGATCGCCTTGGTTTGAGTTATGCCACTGACCGTGTAGTCGAACGTTCCCGTATTGCCGTCGGCGAACGTAAACGTCGCGGTGCCGACCGCGGTGCTGGCTACCTTGGTCGGATCGAATGGCACCGCGTTGAACGGCGGGCCGGTGGTGCGATAAAGCGTGCCGCTATAGACGCCCTGGGCGGTTTTAAGGGCCGTGACCAATAACCATAACGGCGTTCGATCCAGATCGTAGGTAAACCAAGTGGCGAAGATCGTATCGCCCTGGTGCGTGAGGTTGACGCCCCAGCCCGACTCGGATTCCGCCGGCGCCGCCCACCACAAATCCTGATAGTTGTAGGCGAGCATCAGGTCGGTCTGGATGCCGAACGTGCACGTCGGCGGCTGATCGAATATTTGGCGGGTGATCGACTTGGTCTGCGTAGCGCCGTTTACCGTGTACACGAACGTTCCCGTGTTGAGATCGGTAAAGGTGAGTGTTCCGGTTCCGACCGCGGTTCCGACCACCTGCGACGGGTTGAACGGCACCGAGTTGAACGGTGGGCCCGTCGTCTGAAGCAGCGTGCCCGTATAAACGCCGGTGGCGGTCAGCGAGGCTGCCATCACCAGCCACAATCCCTTGCCGCTAACATCGTAAGTGAACCAGGCAGCAAAAATCGTGTCGCCCTGGTGCGCGAAGTTGATGCCCCAGCCGGACTCCGATTCCGCCGGCGCGTTCCACCAGAGCCCTTCGTAGTTCGGCGGCCCGGCCGCAATCACCTGTACGGCGGTCGCCGGAGAAACGCCGCCGAAAGGCACGCCGGCGGGATTGCTCATCTGCCACTGAAAATTGTAGGTGCCGACGGTCGCCGGCACCGTGATGTAGAAGGTGAACGTCACGGTGGCGTTCGGCGCCACCGCGGTCGGCAGCGCAACCGGGCTGACGCTCCATATCGTGTTGCCCGCGGGCCCCGCAGATTGCAACGTGTAACCGTCGGTCGTCTGCCAAGTCGTCGGCGTCGTGTTCTTGAACGTCTCGGTGACCAGTACGACCGCGCCTGCCGGGACCGTCGCGGGGACTTGCTGTGCGACGAATTCCGCCGCGGTCGACACCACGACTTCCGGATCGGGGGTCTCGTCGCCGAACGTTCCGTGGATCTGCGACAACATGCGAAAGCGAAGAGGCGACGGCGCCGAAAAAACGCAGCCCAGCGGCTTGACGACGAAGGTGAACGTCACCTCCTGGTTCGGTGCGACGTCATTCGGCATCAGAACGCGGTTGCCGCTGTGACTGCCGTACGGATTGTCCTGGATGCACCAGTAGTAGTTGTCCTGCGGTTCCTGCGTCGCCAGGAATACGTCGCCGTCGGTGCGATACCAGGTGGCCGTGCCGGTGTTCTGCATGGTCACCGAGACCGTGGCCGGAGCCAGCAATTCGACGAAGCTCGGCGCCGCCTGCGAAACGAACGCGGCCGAATACTCCGCTTGGGCCTGCGATGCCGTGCTCGCCATGCAGGCGGTGAGCGCCAGCAGCGCTGAGATCAGCAGCCGAGTGGCCGCGCCGGGCTGAGGCATAAAGCCTGGATACATTCAATAGATGACTGGCTGGGACTCATCGCCGTCCCTGTGCAAGGAACATCGATGGCGATTGGATCGGAGCTAGCGTGCATCGTTCATTGCCGGCCGGTATAAAACGCTGGGCTACGCGGGCAGGATGGGCTGAGCTGATCGCGGCCGCGCTTGAGCAGGAACAGCGAAGGACCTGAAAGCGCTGCGCGGAGCGGCGCTTTCAGGTGGTGCGAGCGCTTTCTACCTGTTTACCGGCTGACCAGGCATGTGCTTCCGTCGATCTTGAAGTTCTGCGTCATTGTCGATGTGCTGCTGCCGTTCTTGTCCTTGGTCGTCTTCTTTAGGGTCAACATCGCCGTCGAGCCATCGACGACCAGCACGCCGTTCGATTTGATGTCCGCCGCGTACTGATCTTCGGTCTGCGACATCTCCTTCATCATGCCCGACATCATCGTCTTGTCCTTGGCGGGCATCGCCTTCCACTGGTCCTGCATCTCCTTGGTCGTCAGCTTGTTGGCCTCTTCCATCTTGCCGGCGTGGGTCAGTCCCATCTGCTTGACCGACGTCTTGCCGCACGGATGGTCGAGAATCGCCGCGCCTTTGATCTCGGATTTGGCCAATGCGGCACCGGCGGCGCCGCACAATACCAGCGGCAGCGCAACGTTGAGGCAAAGTGCTGCCAGTCGACGATGTTGCATTTTTCCCCCTGTGAGTGAACGGAACCGGGGACAGACCCCGATCGCGGACGTACGTTGACGAGGGTCTGCCCCCCGCAAATCGCAAGCCAAGCGACGCCCTATTGTAATCAAAGTCCGCATTTTTTCCGACCGGCCAGATTACGCGTCGGGCGCCATCGCTGTCCAATCGGTTTGCTTACGGCAATACGTTCCTCATGGCCTCGCCGCCCCTGACGATCATCCGCAGGTTCTTTCCGTTGGCCACGAGCAAGGAGATGTCCCGCAACGGATCGCCGTCGAACACCAGCGGCTGTATCCTTGTGTTCATGCGTGTTATCTTCCTCGCGCTTCTCATCACCCTCGGGATCAACAGCGTGCACGCCCAGACGAAGGACCCCGCTGCCGAAGCAGCAGCACAGCTGAAAGCCTTGCTGGACGAAGACCTCGACGCGACGTTCCGGCGCAATCCAATCCAGGCGACCGTTCGCGGGGTCCCGGGCTACAACCATCTTCTGCCGGACTTGTCGCTCGCCACGCTCGAACGCGAGCATGCGCGCGAGTGCACATCGCTTTCACGCCTGAAGGCGCTGGACGCCAGTGCCCTGCGCGGCCAGGACCGGATTTCGTACGAGCTGCTGCTCGACAAGATGGAGCTCGCCGTCGAGGCGCAGCAGTTCCGGGATGCCGACGCGCTGGTGCTCACGACGCTGGGCGGCCTTCACAACGTCCTGCCGCGCGCCGCGCAGGTGACGCCGTTCCGCAAGTCAGAGGACTATCGCGACTACATCAGGCGAATCCGCGCGGCGTCCGAGCTCGCCGAAGACACGATCGCCAGGTTGAGGCTGGGCATGGCCAGCGGATGGATGAGCACCAGGCCGGTGCTGGACCGGATCGTCGGGGCGATCGACGCCCACCTCGTCGAGGATGTCACGCAGAGCGCGCTGATGGCGCCGTTCGCGCGGATGGCAGAAGGAATTCCGGACGCGGAGCGCGCGGCGCTCGCGGCCGAAGCGCGCCGCGCTATCGCCGACGATTACCAGCCGGCGCTGCGCCGCTTCAAGGCTTTCATCCAATCCGATTACCGCCCGAAAGCGCCGGACATCGCGGGACTCGCATCGTTTTCAGGCGGCGCGCCTTACTACGAGTTCCTCATCCGCTCGCGTATCGTTCGTGGCCGCTCCGCGCAGCAGATCCACGAGCTGGGGCTGGCCGAGGTCCAGGCTTTGCGTGGAGAGATCGGCGCGATCGCGAAAGAGGTCGGATTCAACGGAACGACCGATGATTTCATCGAGACCATGCGCACCGACCCGAAATTCTTTTTCGACTCGTCGGAGGCGGTGCTCGCCGCGTATCGGGCGATGGCGCCGCGCGTCGACCCGCTGCTCCCGAAGCTTTTCCACAACGTGCCGCGCATGCCGTACGCGGTCCGAAGCATGACGCCGGCGGAGTCAGCGAGCAGCGCCGCGGCGAACTATCAGGTCGGCTCGCTGGCCCTGGGCACGAGCGCCTACTTCACCATCAACTCGCTGGGCTACGCGAGCGAGGCGAAATGGCGAACGGAGACGCTCTTTTTGCACGAAGCCGTGCCGGGACACCACATGCAGCTCGCGCGCGCGGCCGAGATCGAGGGTCTGCACCCGTGGCGTTCTCAGGCGAGCTTCAACATCGCGTACGCCGAGGGCTGGGCGCTGTACGCCGAGTCGCTCGGCTACGACATGGGCTTCTACACGGACCCGTACCAGCGCTACGGCAACCTGCAGGCGCGGCTCTTCCGTGCCGCGCGCCTCGTCGTCGATACGGGAATTCACGCCTATGACTGGCCGCGCGACAAGGCCATCGACTACATGAGCCGGCAGGGCGGCGTCGATCATGCGTTCGCCGAAAGCGAAGTAGACCGGTATTTCTCCACCCCTGCGCAAGCTCTGGGCTACCTGCTCGGCTACCACAAGATGCGGGAGCTCCGCGCCCGCGCCGAACGCTCGCTCGGCGCTCGCTTCAACGTCAAGGACTTCCACGCCGCCGTCATCGACAACGGCTCGATGCCGCTCGCCGTCCTCGACAAGCTGGTCGACGAATGGATCGCCGCGGGAGGCGGGCGTACGCAGGCGCATTGACGGGCGATCGATCGAATCACCGAAAGTGGAGCATCCAGACAAGTGAGATCAACGGAACGCCGGCACGAGGCGCGGGCGCTAGATGACCGCAGCATAGGCATCGCAGATTTTTTGGTAGGCCTGCTGCCAAAAGAATCTTCTGTGAAAACCCGCCGCCTCTGTCAGCAACGTGTCCGCCGCCGGCGAAAAATCGCCCTGCGCATGGATGATGCCCTTGACGACCCAGTACGCTTTCTTGTTGCCGGCCGGAGTCCGATACTCCAGCAGCTTGGTGCACTGTGCCACGTCGGTCTCGATTTGCTTGCATACGCCCAGATTGGCGCGATGCGCGTCCACCGTTGCGACGATCGCATCGACCGCATCGGCGACACCCTTGAAGACGCCCTTTAGCGGTATCGGCACCGCCGCGCCTTCACCCGCTACTGTCACGGGGTACCAATCGGGAGCGTACTCCGAGGCGGTGTCGAAGATGCCCTTGATCAACGCAAAGAAGGCCTTCAATCGGTTCAAGCGCACCGTATCCCATTTCGGCTGTTTACCCTTGCTGCAGAAGACGTCCGTCTTGGTCCCGGCCGGGCCGAAGGCTCCCTGGCCGCCGTCAGAGCCGGCGCTCCGCGTCACGGCGGTCGCCGGAGTGACCGCGCTCGGTGCCGGCAGCTCCAGCGAGAAGGCGTCCGGGTCACCGATCTCGTCATATAGGTCCGCCAGATTCTGGGGGACGTCCTGCCAGTCGGGAACTCGCTGGAGGGCTTCGTTAATGCCGAAGAGCGCGAGCGGTGGAACGTGCTCGATGACGTCAACCATGATCGTACCGTCGCCGAGCCCATGTTTCTCGATTTGCGGGAACCGAGTCTTCAGGTCCGCAACGTCGAGTACGAAATCCTCGAGGTCCGCGCGAAATTGGGCGCAGGGTGAACCCGGGCCGCATCGCCCCGAGCCTCCATTGACGAAGTCGAGAAAAGGCGTCCGGCGATGCTGCACCAAGTCCAAGCTGTCTTCGACGGTTTCCTTCACGCTAGCGCCTTTCTGCTGAAGCGATGTGAGCTGGCGCTTGAAATCCTGCGCGGTGTCGGAAACGTCTCCGGAAACTTCGTTGTAAATCGACTTGACCTTGCTGAGCATGTCGGAGATGTCGCTGTCAAGCCAGCCGTCCGCTCTCGCCTCGAGCGCTGACGCGAACAGGCAAAGCGCGAGAAGATATCGCATGGATTTCATGGTGGCCCCCTCCCCGTTGAAATGTCCCGAAGCTTCTTTCCACCGACTTTGCATTGGCGAAGGGAAGAATCCAAGGACGGCGCCAGGAGGCCGTCTGTATCCCGTCAATCCGGTCAAGAGGTGGTGAGCCCGCCGGACTGGAGACTTTCCGCCACGGCAATGGCCAAGTCAAGAAACGGTGCGTGCTTTCTTGACCCCCCGCGGGTGATGGCGTAGCGTCGCGTCGGCAGTCCGTGCTGCCATAGGGGAAGGAAGTGATCGCATGGCCGCGTGGACCTGGCTGATCCCGGCGCTTTCGTTCGCGCTGCTTATCGTCGGGCTGGCTGCAGGCGTGGGCCTGCTGCTTTCGATCGTTTGCGCTGCCGCTCTCATCGGCGCCGTGATCGCGGCCGTTCACCACGCCGAGGTCGTCGCGCATCGCGTCGGCGAGCCGTTCGGGACGCTGGTTCTGGCCGTCGCCGTGACGATCATCGAAGTCGCGCTGATTCTGTCGATAATGCTTGCCGCAGGCCTCGGCGCCGCCGCCCTGCCGCGCGATACGATCTACGCGGCGATCATGATCATCTGCAACGGTGTCGTCGGACTATGCATCCTCGTGGGCGGGCTCGTCCACCACGAGCAGTCGTTCCGCGAAGAGGGGTCGAGCGCGGGGCTCGCCGCGCTCATCGCCCTGTCCGCATTCTCGCTCGTGCTGCCGGCTTTCACCACGACCACTTCCGGCGGTACTTACAGCACTGCGCAGCTAGCTTTCGCGGCCTTCACGTCGGCGGCGCTGTGGGCGGTTTACGTCTTCACCCAGACCGTCCGGCACCGCGACTACTTCCTTCCGCCGGTGGATGCGTCGAGTCCCAACGCGCACGCCGCCCCGCCGACGAACCGCGAAGCGTGGATGAGCTTCGCTCTCCTTGTCGTCTCGCTCGTATCGGTGGTCGGCCTCGCCAAGCTTCTCTCGCCGCTGATCGAGCGAGTGGTCGAGAAAGCGGGAGCGCCGAAGGCCGTGATAGGCATCGTGATCGCGATGCTGGTCCTGCTGCCCGAGACGTGGGCCGCGGTGCGCGCCGCGCACGCGAACCGTCTCCAGACCAGCATGAACTTAGCACTTGGGTCGGCGCTGGCGAGCATCGGCCTGACAATCCCCGTCGTGGCCGCGACCGCAATTGCTCTTGGCATACCGTTGATTCTGGGCCTGGAGCCGAAGGATCTGGTGATG
>JBDTNP010000370.1:0-2756 GCA_039933695.1 Betaproteobacteria bacterium
GGGCCGGCCGGCATGAAGATCGCGGGCAGGTTCATGCTGATGGCGCCCATCAGCAACGCCGGCGTCGTCTTGTCGCAACCGCCCATCAGCACGGCGCCATCGACCGGATACGAGCGAAGCAGCTCCTCGGTCTCCAGCGCCAGCAGATTGCGATACAGCATCGTCGTAGGCTTCTGAAACACCTCGGCCAGCGCGATCGCCGGCATCTCCAGCGGGAATCCGCCAGCCTGCAGCACGCCGCGCTTCACCTCCTCGGCGCGCTGCCTGAAATGCGAATGGCAGGCGTTGATGTCGCTCCAGGTATTGATGACGGCGATGATCGGCTTGCCGATGTAGTCGGCGCGAGAATAGCCCATTTGGGCGATGCGCGAGTGGTGTCCGAACTGGCGCATGTCATCGGAGCCGAACCAGCGGTGCGAGCGGAGCTCGCCGGGTTTCTTGCGCGTTGCGCTCACCTTGTGCCCCTCATTTCAGTGCCGCATTATAGCGACCGGAACCCGGCTGCTGTGGTCGCGGTCCAATTGCTGGAGTCGTGCGAGGGCTGCGAAGCGAACCCAGGTGCCACGGCGGCGCGGCAATCGCAAGGCGCCGTCACGGGCCGCATGTAACAAGGAGGCCGCCCCCGATGCTCGGACGGTGGGTCAATGATCGATGCTGCCGGCTGATCGGCGGCATCGCCGTTGCCGTCTGTTGCGTGTTCGTCCCCACCGTGCACGCAGCAGATCGCGCCGCCGACACAGCCACCGCCTCCAACACGGCCACCGGCGCCGGGCCGAGCATCGACGCCGAAAAATTCTTCTCCGCCTTGGTCAAGGTGCGGACCCATGCGGTCCCCAACGCGCGCAGCGCGGACACGCTAGGCACCGATCGCGAGGGAACCGGCATCGTCATCGACGACAAGGGACTGATCCTGACGATCGGTTATTTGATCGTCGAAGCGGACCAGGTGGAAATCGTCGACGATCAAGGTCATACCCTGCCGGCGCGGGTCGTCGGCTACGATACTTCCAGCGGGCTCGGACTGGTGCAGCCGCTGGTGCCGTTGAGGGCGTCGCCGTTGGCGCTGGGCGACTCCGGCAAGCTCGCCGAAACCGATCCGGTGCTGATCGTCAATCACGCCGGACGCGAGCAGGCGACGCTCGCGTACGTGGTTTCCCGGCGCCCATTCATAGGCAGCTGGGAATACCTGCTGGACCAGGCGATTTACACCTCGCCGCCCGCGCTCAACTGGAGCGGCGCCGCGCTGATCGGCAAGGATGGCAAGCTTCTCGGCGTCGGCTCATTGATCCTGCGCGACGCGACCGAGGCCGACCCGCATCTGCCGGGCAACCTGTTCGTGCCGATCGATCTGCTGAAACCCATTCTTTCCGAGATGATCCAGACCGGACATCGTTCCGGTCCCGCGCGGCCGTGGCTCGGCGTCGTGGCCGACGAGGTCCAAGGCCGGTTGATCGTCACGCGCGTCTCGCCCGAGGGCCCCGCCGAGCAGGCCGGGCTCAGGGCCGGCGACATCATTCTGGCGGTCGGCAATGAGGCCGTGCGCTCGCAAGCCGAGTTCTATCGCAAGATATGGGGGCGCGGTGCTGCGGGCAGCGACATTCCGCTGAGGCTGCTGCAGGGTATCGACGTGCGCGACATCAACGTGCACTCGATCGACCGAATCGACTACTTCCGCCAGAAGACCAGCTACTGAGCGCCCCGCCGCCGGGGCCGCGCAGTGCGTTAAAGGCGGCGCAGTGCCCTGGCGCGCACGTACAATGCGCGCTGCCCGCGCAATCGCATGCCCGCGTCCCCTCCGGTCCGATGCCGCTCTACGCACTCACCATTTTCTGCAGCGCGTTCCTGCTATTTCTGGTGCAGCCGATCATGGCCAAGCAGATCCTGCCGTGGTTCGGCGGATCGGCCAACGTGTGGACGACCTGCCTGGTCTTTTTCCAGCTCGTCCTGCTGCTCGGCTATGCCTACTCGGATCTGGTCGTGCGCCGGCTTCGTAGCCGCGCGCAGTTGCGGCTGCACCTCGCCTTGCTCGCGCTGAGCTGTCTGATGCTGCCGATCATTCCCGGCGCGCATTGGAAGCCGCTCGGCGGCGAGAGTCCGGCGCCCTTGATTCTCGGCCTGCTCGCGCTGACGGTCGGGCTGCCGTATTTCCTGTTGTCGACGACCAGTCCTCTCGTTCAGTCGTGGTTCGCGCGACGGTTCCCCGGGCGCAGCCCGTATCGGCTTTTCGCGTTGTCGAATCTGGCGTCGATGCTGGCGCTGGCCGGCTATCCGTTCGCGCTCGAGCCGTGGGTGACGACCCGGATGCAGTCCTACGGATGGTCTGCCGGCTATCTGGTGTTCGTGCTGCTATGCGCGGCGTGCGCGTGGTACGGCTTGCGGAGCCTGCCGCCGGGCGATGCGAAGACGAAGGCGCCGGATGGCGCGGCGCCTTCGTCGGACAAAAGGCCCGCGGCCGCGCGGCAGCTTCTCTGGGTAGCGCTCGCCGCGACCGGCTCGTTCCTCCTGCTCGCCGTGACCAATCACATCTGCGAGAACATTTCGTCGATCCCGCTATTGTGGATCGTGCCGCTGTCGATCTACCTGCTGACGTTCATTCTGTGCTTCGACGGCTCGCGCTGGTACCGCCGGGACCTGATCGCCGCGACGCTTGCGGCCGCCTTGGGCGTCATGGGCTGGACGCTCGCCAGCCGCGGACTGACGCACCGGCTCGAGCTGCAGATCGCCGTCTTCTGCATCGGCCTTTTCATCGCCTGCAT
>JBDTNP010000371.1:0-7786 GCA_039933695.1 Betaproteobacteria bacterium
TCGACGAGCTCGACCGCACCGACGAGCCGTTCGAGGCGTACCTGCTCGAAGTGCTCGCCGAATACCAGGTGACGATTCCAGAGCTCGGTGCGATCAAGGCGGCGGAGCCGCCGATCGTCGTCATCACGTCGAATCGCACGCGCGAGATTCACGACGCAATCAAGCGGCGTTGTCTCTATCACTGGGTTGATTATCCGAATGCCGAGCGCGAGCTCGCGATCGTCCGGCGCAAGGTGCCCGGCGCCGACGCGCGGTTGTCGCGCGAAGTCGTCGCGTTCACGCAGCGCCTCCGCGCGATCGACCTGTTCAAGGCGCCCGGGATCGCCGAGACACTCGACTGGGCCGAGGCGCTGGTCGCGCTGGACCGCGTCACGCTCGACCCCGACACGGTGGCCAATACGCTGGGAGCGCTGCTCAAGTACCAGGACGATATCGGTGCGATCACGCCGGACGTGGCCGCCAGGCTGGTGGCGGAAGCACGCGCGGAAGCGGTCGCATTGCCGGCATGATCGCATCGACGGAAGCGCTGTTCGGACGCGAAAGGCTCGCCGGCAACATCCTGCATTTCGCGCGGGTCCTTCGGGCCGCAGGCTTGCCGATCGGTCCGGCGAAAGTCGTCGTTGCGCTCAACGCGGTCGAGGCGGTCGGCGTCGGCAATCGCGATGACTTTCGCGCCGCGCTCGAATCGGTCCTGATCGAGCGGCACGAGCACAAGGTGCTGTTCGACCAGGCGTTCGATCTGTTCTGGCGCAATCCGAAGCTGCTCGAACGCATGATGGCTCTGCTGCTGCCGAAGGTTCGCGGCCGGGTTCCGGCGGACGAGGCGCAGGCGCCGCTGCCGGCGAGGCTGGCCGAAGCGATGGCGCCGTCGCCGCGCCAGGAGCTCGAGGTCGAAGGCGAAGAGATCGATCTCGACGCGGCCTTCACATTCTCGCCGCGCGAAGTGCTGCAGACGCGCGATTTCGAATCGATGACGGCCGTCGAGCTTCGCGAGGTCAAGGCAATGATCGCGCGCCTGCGCCTGCCGATGCCCGAGATGCCGGTGCGGCGCACGGTCGCCGCGCCCAGGGGGCACGCGGTCGATCTGCGTGCGACGCTGCGCGCGATGACTTCGGCGCGCGGCGTGATCGTACCGCTGGCGTGGCGGCGCAAGCGTCGCCGCCGTCCGCCGCTGGTCGTCCTGTGCGATATTTCCGGCTCGATGGACCGTTATTCGCGCATGCTGCTGTTCTTCCTGCACGCGATCACCAATGATCGGGATCGCGTGCACACGCTGCTGTTCGGAACGCGTCTGACCAACATTACCCGTCATCTCAAGCAGCGTGACGTCGATGTCGCGATCGCGCGCATCAGCGGTGCGGTCACCGATTGGGCGGGCGGTACACGCATCGGGGCGTGTCTGGCCGAATTCAATCGCCGCTGGTCGCGGCGGCTGCTCGGGCAGGGCGCCATCGTTCTGTTGATCAGCGACGGCCTCGACAGCGACGTCGGAGACGGCCTGGCGCAGGAAATGGAACGACTGGCCAAGTCGTGCCGACGACTGATCTGGCTCAATCCGCTGCTGCGCTACGAGGGCTTCGAAGCGCGGCCGGCGGGGATCCGCGCAATGCTGCCCTTCGTCAACGATTTTCTGCCGGTGCACAATCTGCAGAGCCTGAAGCAGCTGGCGGAGGCATTCGCCCGCCGGCCCGCCGGTCGCGGTCGTGGCGCCGAGCATCTGCGCGCCGCGTGACGGACACATAGGCCCCCGAGCATGGAGATGAAAGGCGGTCGCGTCGTGCCGACCGACGTCGATACGACGTGGCGGGCGCTGAACGATCCGGAAGTGCTGCGCGCGTGTATCCCGGGTTGCGAATCGATCGACCGGGTCTCGGACACCGAGTATCGGGTCACAATGACTGCGCGGGTCGGACCGGTCAGCGCGAAATTCAACGGGCGCCTGCTGCTTGCCGACATCGCTGCGCCGCGCTCGTACACGCTGAAGTTCGAAGGCCAGGGCGGCGCTGCGGGTTTTGCCAACGGCACGGCAAAAGTCGAGCTGTCGCCGGCCAATGCCGGCACGCGCATCGATTACGCCGTGAATGCGCAGGTCGGCGGCAAGCTGGCGCAGATCGGCTCGCGGCTGATCGACGGCGCCGCGGCGAAGGTCGCCGATGATTTTTTCGCGCGCTTCGCCGCGCGCGCCGGCGGCCGCCCGCCCGCGGCGGCGCATGCGGCCGTAGCGCCGCCACCGGATCTCGCCTCGGTGCTGCGAACGATGCGCATCAGGTTGCTGCTCGCGGCCTTGATCGTCGCCGGCATCGCGATCTACTGGTGGCTGCACCCGGCGTAGAATAGTCGCTATGGATTGTGCAAGGGCACACCGGCATGGATAGCGTCGATCTCGAAGTCCTTCGCCGCAGCGCCGAGTGGCTCGACGCCGGCAAGCGCGTGCTGCTTGTCACCGTCGTTCGCACCTGGGGCTCGTCGCCGCGGCCTCCCGGCGCGCTCCTCGCCGTGCGCGAAGACGGACAGGTAGTCGGCTCGGTATCGGGCGGCTGCATCGAGGATGACATCGTCGAGCGATCGCGCCGCGAAGGCGCCTACGTGACGCGGCCGCAGGCGGTCACTTACGGCGTGTCCGCCGAGGACGCGCGCAAGTTCGGTCTGCCGTGCGGCGGCACGATCCAGCTGGTGCTCGAGCCTTTGCGCAGCGACAGCAGGATTGCCGAGCTGCTGGGAATGGTCGAGCAGGGACAACTGGTGGCGCGCACGCTCGATCTCGATACCGCGGCAGTGCGCCTCGCGCCGGCGCGCGCGGCCGAGGACTTAAGCTTCGACGGAGCGGCGCTGACGACCGTCCACGGTCCGCGCTATCGGATGCTGATCATCGGTGCCGGTCAGCTGTCCAAGTACCTCGCGCAGATCGCCGTCGGTCTCGACTATCAGGTCACCGTCTGCGACCCGCGCGACGAATACACCGAAGCCTGGGACATCGGCGGCGTCACGCTCGTCAGAACAATGCCCGACGATACCGTCGTCGCCATGAAGCTCGACGAGCGCTGCGCGGTAGTCGCGCTGACGCACGATCCGAAGCTCGATGATCTGGCGTTGATGGAGGCACTCAAGTCGCCGGCATTCTATGTGGGCGCACTGGGCTCGCGCGCCAACAATGCCAAGCGAAGGCGGCGGCTGGAGGAATTCGACCTGACGCCGGAACAGATCGCAAGGCTTCATGGGCCGATCGGCCTCTATATCGGCAGTCGTACGCCACCCGAGATCGCGGTGTCAATCCTGGCGGAGATCACCGCGATAAAGAACGGCGTCGCATTGTCCGATGTCGCCAGCGTCGCCGCGGCGAAGGAGCGCCTCGGCCCGTCGATCGCCTGTCCCGCGTGACGTCGGTTCGCGTCGATGCGCGCCGCGACAAGCGGCGCGGCATGTGTTAGCGTTGAGCACTTCGCAATCAGCCGCACGGCGCCCGTTGCCGCATTGCGTGGCGCCGCCCACCTTGACAAGTGCCCTTCCGACGTTATAGCGATCCACTGCGCCGAAGCTGCGTCCTCCTCGTTTTCCTGATCTCGCTGGCGAGCGCCGCGGCGGCGGCGCAGGACGCCACCACCGAACGCGGCCAGGCGCCCGCCGTCGACGTGCCGGCCACGGCGCCGGATGAGCCCTGGCGCACCGACCGCATCTATCTGGAGACGAGCCTCAACAACACCCATTTCCATTACGATCCCGCGCACAGCAGATATCCAAAGCTGGTCTACGGTGAGTATCACCTGAGCGACCGGTGGCTGGTGGGTGCGGCGGCATTCGACAATTCGTTCGGGCAGGCATCGCAGGCGGTGTTCGGGGGCTGGCGCTATCGGCCGTTGCGCGAGCTGCAACCGCTGTATCTGAAAGTCGTCGCGGGAATCGTGCACGGTTATCGCGGCCAGTATCGCGACAAGATTCCACTCAACCATTCAGGCTTCGCCCCGGCTATCATTCCTTCGGTCGGCTATTGCGTTTCGCGCGTTTGCTCGGAGATGGTCGTCATCGGCGGTGCGGGGGTGTTGTTCACATTCGGGGTCACGATTCCCTGAATCGTCTGACGCGGCGCTGCGCGGCTGCGAGCCAGGCGCGTACGGCTCCCCGGTCCAGATTATTTCTGGTCGATCTTCGGATCGAGCGCGTCGCGCAGTCCGTCGCCGAGCAGATTGAACGCCAGCACCGTCAGGAAAATGGCGAGGCTGGGAAAGAGCGCGACGTGCGGCGAGGTAATCATGTCGGCTCGCGCTTCGTTGAGCATGGCAC
The DNA here is from genome assembly GCA_039933695.1 of Betaproteobacteria bacterium. Lineage (GTDB taxonomy): Bacteria > Pseudomonadota > Gammaproteobacteria > Burkholderiales > Casimicrobiaceae > PALSA-1003. The sequence continues at coordinate 4,279 of JBDTNP010000371.1, forward strand.
CCCATTCCGGCGTCGGTGGCTGCGCTCCCATGCCGATGAACGACAGGCTTGCAGCGGTGATGATCGAGGTCCCGATGCGCAACGAGAAATAGACGACCACCGCGGCAATGGTTCCGGGAAAGATATGGCGCGCGATAATCGTCGAGTCCGGCGCGCCTATGCTACGCGCTGCCTCGATGAACGTCAGGTGCTTGAGGGCAAGGGTGTTACCCCGGACCAGGCGGGCGAAGGTCGGGATGCTGAAGATCGAGACGGCGATGATGACGTTGACCATGCCGCCGCCGAGGATCGCGACGATGCCGATCGCGAGCAGGATGCCGGGAAAAGCGAACAGCACGTCGCAGATGCGCATGATGATGCGGTCCGGCCACCCCTCGTAGTAGCCGGCAAGCAGCCCCAACACCGTTCCAATGACGGCGCCGACGGCGACGGAGACGAAGCCCGCGGTGAGCGAGACCCGCGCGCCCATGAGAATGCGGCTGAAGATGTCTCGTCCGAGCGGGTCGACGCCGAACCAATGCTGGGCGGAGGGCAGCGCGTTGAGGCTGTCGTAATCGAAGTAATTCTCCGCATCGTACGGAACGATCCAGGGCGCAAACACCGCGAGCGCAACCAGGAGCAGCACGAAGATGCCGGCGGCGACTGCGACGTGCTGTTTTTTGAACTTGCGCCAGAACTCGCTCCACGGCGTGCGGACGGCCGTGTTCTCGACGCTCGCGGCCTCGACGGTGGTCATCGATAGCGGATCGCTGGATTGATCACCGCGTACAGGACGTCGACGACCAGGTTGATCAGGATGAATTCGAGCGAGAACAGCAGTATTTCCGCCTGGATCACCGGGTAGTCTCGCATGTCGACCGCATCGACCAGCAGCCGCCCCATACCCGGCCAGTTGAAGACGACTTCGACCACGATCGAACCACCGAGCAGGAAGCCGAATTGCAGGCCCATCATCGTGACGACCGGGATCAGCGCATTGCGCAGGCCATGCTTGACGACCACTGTCGCCTCGGTCAGGCCCTTGGCGCGCGCCGTCCGCACATAGTCCTCGTGCAGGATGTCGACGAACGACGAGCGCGTGAACCGGGCCATGATCGCGGCGACGGCGGCGCCGAGGGTGAGCGACGGAAGGATGTAATGGCGCCAGCTGTCGGCCCCGACAGTCGGCAGCCAGTTGAGCTGCACGGCAAAAACCTGCATCAGCACCATGCCCAGTGCGAAAGCCGGGAAGGAAATGCCTGAGACCGCCAGCGCCATCCCGAGCCGGTCCGGCCAGCGATTGCGCCAAACGGCCGAGACGATACCGATCGCCATGCCCAATATCACCGACCACGACATCGCGGCGACCGTCAGCCAGAACGTCGGCATGAATCGTTCGCCGATCTCGACGCTGACTGGTCGTTTGGTGCGCAACGATCGGCCGAAATCACCATGCACGATTCCGGATGCGAAACGCAGGAATTGCTGCGGCAGCGGCTCGTCCAGACCCAGATCCTGGCGCACCAGCGCCACGGTTTCCGGCGTCGCGTCCGGCCCGGCGGCAAGACGCGCCGGGTCGCCCGGAAGCAGGTGCACGAACAGGAACGCCAAGGCCCCGACCAGGATCAGGGTCGGGATCAGCCCGAGGAGGCGCTTGACGATATATTGGAGCATCGATTGACCGCGCGCGCGCCGGACCGGAGCGTCCGCGAAGGCGGTTGTGGCGGCGGCCTGCGTGTTCCCACCGCCGCGCTCAGGGCTTCAAATTGATCTCGGTGAAATTGAACGATGCGTCGGGCATGACATAGACACCGGTCAGCTTTTTGTTGTGTGCCGACAGGAGCTTCTCGGTCACCAGCGGCGCCCAGGGGGCGTCCTTCCAGATCGTTTGCTGCGCGTCCTCGTAGAACGCCGCTTTCTTGGTCTTGTCGCTGGTCGCGAGAGCCGAATGGATGTCCTTGTCGACCCGGTCGCTCTTGTAGTAGGCGGTGTTGAACAGCCTCGGGGGCCACGACTCGGACCCGAGCAGCGGCCGCAGGGCCCAGTCCGCTTCGCCCGTCGACGCCGACCAGCCGACATAGTAGAGGCGCACCGGCGCCGTCGCCGGATCGGGCCAGCTCTCCACTTTCTCCACCCGCTGGCCCGCTTCGAGCAGGGTGATTTTTACCTTGATGCCGATCTGGGCGAGCTGCTGCTGCAGGAACTGCGTGACCTTCTGGGCAATCGTATGGTTGTAGGCCGACCAAAGTTCAGTCTCAAAGCCCTTCGGATACCCGGCTTCGGCCATCAGGCTCTTGGCCTTGCGCAGGTCGTACGGCCAGGGGCCGAGCTTGACGCTGTACTCCACGCCTTCCGGCACGACGCCCTCCGCCGGCGCGGCGTAGCCATTGAACGCCACCTTGGCCAGCGCCGCCTTGTTGATCGCGTAGGCGATTGCTTGACGTACTTTCGCGTTGTCGAACGGCTTCTGCTGCGTGTTCATCGACAGGTAGCGAATCACGATGGAGGGTGCCGCGACCAGCTCCAGCTGCGGCTTCGATCGCAGCACCGCGTCGAGCTCGTACGGTACGGGAAATGTGAATTGCGCCTCTCCGGTCTGCATCACCGCCGCCCGGGAATTGCTGTCGATCACCGGCTTCCATGTGATCGTGTCAACCTTCGGATAGCCTTTGCGCCAGTAGCCGTCGAACTTTGCCACTTTCAGGTAATCGGTCCGGTTCCATTCGACGAACTTGAATGGCCCGGTGCCGACCGGGTTCGAGGCGATGTCCTTGCCGTACTTGGCCAGTGCCGTCGGGCTTATCATCACGCCGGAAGGATGCGCGAGGTTGTTGATGAATGCCGAGAAGGCGGTTTTCAGCGTGATCCGCGCGGTGTAATCGTCGACAACCTCGGTCTTGGCAATGTTGCTGTACAGGCCGTAACGCTTGAGCTTGTTGTCTGGGTTGGTCACGCGGTCGAAGTTGGCCTTGACCGCGTCGGCCTTGAAGTCGGTGCCGTCGTGGAATTTCACTCCCTTGCGCAGCTTCAAGGTGTACACCAGGCCGTCCTTGCTGACCGTATGGCTTTCGGCCAGCACGGGGATCATTTTCATGTCCTTGTCGAAGCCGTACAGTCCCTCATAGAACGACTTGGCCATCGCCTGCGAAAGCGTGTCGTTGGCGTCGTACGGATCCGTCGTGGTGAACGTCGACGCGACGGCGAACACGACATCCTTCGAGGCCGTCGACGGTCCGGCCGCCAGGGCGGCGAACGCGAGAACGACGGCGGCAAGCAAACGTGGGAGCGATTTCATGCGGTTTCTCCAGATGATGCGGAAAATACGGCTGGGCTCTCGGTCAATACGCGCCCGAAATGCGGTGGGTTGCGACAAAATGCCCGGGGCCCACTTCGACCAGTGGCGCGACGAGCGGCTCGTCGCCGACCGCCCGAATCGGGCTGGGTATCTCTTCGGATGATAGCTCGGTTTTGCGGCGCCGTCGCGCCGGGTCCGCGACCGGAACGGCCGCGATCAACTTGCGCGTGTAGG
>JBDTNP010000372.1:0-4332 GCA_039933695.1 Betaproteobacteria bacterium
GGCCGATGCCATTCGCCGCTCACGTGCCGGATTGTCTGACCCGAACCGGCCGCTGGGTTCGTTCCTGTTCCTTGGCCCCACCGGTGTCGGCAAGACCGAGCTTTGCAAGGCGCTGGCCGGTTTCCTGTTCGACTCCGAGCAGTTCCTGATCCGCATCGACATGTCGGAATTCATGGAAAAGCATTCGGTGGCGCGCCTGATCGGCGCGCCGCCCGGCTATGTCGGCTACGAGGAAGGCGGCTATCTGACCGAGGCGGTGCGGCGCAAGCCCTACAGCGTGATCCTGCTCGACGAGGTCGAGAAAGCGCATCCCGACGTGTTCAACGTGCTGCTCCAGGTCCTGGACGACGGACGCATGACCGACGGCCAGGGACGCACGGTCGACTTCAAGAACACGGTGATCGTGATGACGTCGAACCTGGGCTCGCAGATGATCCAGCAGATGTCGGGCGATGACTACGGCGTCATCAAGCTCGCGGTCTTGGCCGAGGTGAAGACGCATTTCCGTCCCGAATTCGTCAATCGCATCGACGAGATCGTGGTCTTCCACGCGCTATCGGAAAAGGACATCGAATCGATCGCCAGGATCCAGCTTCAGTCGCTCGAGGCGCGGCTCACGAAGATGGACATCCGGCTGGACGTCAGCCCAGCAGCGCTGGCCGCGGTTGCGCAGGAGGGCTTCGATCCGGTCTACGGCGCGCGGCCGCTGAAGCGCGCGATCCAGCAGCAGATCGAGAACCCGCTGGCGACCGAAATCCTCAAGGGCAATTTCGGTCCCGGCGACACCGTGCACGTCGCGGCAAAAGGCGGCAAGCTGAGCTTCGTCAAGCGCTGACCGGCGCTTTCGGTCAGTAGTACGGCGCGACGCTTCGCGCCTGGCGGAGCGTCCAGCGCGCCGACAGCCGGGCCGCGTGTCGCGCGAGCCATCCGACGGCGCGGGTGGCGGGCGTGACCTCGGACAGCAGGCGGAAGCGCGAATCCTCTTCGGCGACGATCACCGTGCGGCCCGTGCGGTCGATCTCAAAGCTCATGCCGGGCAACAGGACGATGTCCCGCGGATCGCGCTCCATCGTCACCCACAGGCATCCGGCGTCGACGGCGATCTTCGTTCCTTCGGCGTTGTCCAATATCAGCGATTCGCGTTGCGGCAAGAGCGCGCGGCGGCCGGGCTGGGGGGCGGAGGAATCGAATGGCATTGTTATCTCCTGTTCATGCGTGATATTCATGCATCGGCCGATCGTCGCAGCTGCTGCGTTTCCGGTCTTTGCAGCCAGAAGTATCGGCGCTCGCCCGGAGCCTGGCCAACGAATTCGCCGCATGCATTGCATGACAAAATGGAATGCGAAGGCAGAAGGTCGCCCGGGAGAGGCTGCGGATCGCCGGCGAGACCTGGCCGGAGCAGGCCCGGCCCCTGCTGATGCATAATGCGCATGCATCGGCGCCACTGACACGCGGGCCGGGACGTGCCGCGGGAAGCCGAGTCGGCGGACCGCGCCGTGTGCCGCTCGCCGCCGCCCCGGCAGACGGATGCATGAGGGTTGGGCATGGAAAAGACCGCAATATCGAAGCCGCGCGCAGGACCGCGCCTGCCTTCGCTCGACCTGCTCAAAGGCTTCGAGGCGGCGGCGCGCCAGCTCTCGTTTACCCGCGCCGCCGAGGAATTGTTTCTGACGCAGTCGGCACTCTCCCGCCAGATGCAGACGCTCGAAGAACAGATAGGCTTCGCGCTGTTCGAGCGCCGGCACCGCGAGCTGCGCCTGACCGATGCCGGCCAGATCCTGCAGGCAACCGCGAGGAACGTGCTGGACGAGCTCGCGCAGGCGGTCGCCAAGATCCGCCGCGAGCAAAAGGCTCTGCCGCTGACCGTCTCGACCAATCAGCCGTTCGCCTCGGTGTGGCTGATCCCGCGGCTGGCGCGCTTTCGCGCCCGCCATGCGGCGATCGACGTTTTCATCTCCGCCGATAATCGCATCGTCGATCTGGAGCGCGAGCGGATCGACCTGGCGGTGCGCTATTGCACCGAGGCGATGGCGCCGCCCGGCGCGGTGAGGCTGTTCGGCGAGCGGTTGCTCCCGGTGTGCAGCCCAGCACTCGCCGCCGACCGGACTCGCCCGCTCAAGCGTCCCGAGGATCTGGGCCGGCACGTTCTATTGCATATCGATGACGAACGCGGCCGTTTTCCGTGGCTCAACTGGTCGGTTTGGCTGGCCGCCAACGGCATCGATGAAATCGCGTCGGCCGGATCGCTGCGCTTCAACCATTTCGACCAGGTGATGCAGGCAGCGCTGGATGGCCAGGGAGTGGCGCTGGGCCGGGTGCCGCTGATCGACAGCCTGTTGGCGCAAGGCCGGCTGGTGGCGCCGTTCCCCAACCGCTATGCGACCACGCGCGCCTACTTCATCGTTCGCGGCACGATTTCGGCATTGCGGCCGGAAGCGCAGGCGTTCATCGATTGGCTGATCGAAGAAGCCGCGGCGGAAAGTGCTCTCGACGTCAGCGCCCCCGCCAAGACGTCGCGCAAACCGCGCCGGTCCAGGCGATGACCGACGGGGCGATCAACACCGCGCCGTCGCCCTGGATCGTGCGCTTTGCCCCGCTGATCCCGCCGGGAGCGCGCGTGCTCGATCTCGCTTGCGGGCAGGGCCGGCACAGCCGATTTCTCGCCGCCCGCCTTTGCGATGTCGTCGCCGTCGATCGCGATAGCCAGGCGCTGGCCGCGCTCGCCGCTGTGCCGCGCGTGACGACGATCGCCGCGGATCTCGAAGGCGGCCCGTGGCCTCTGGCGGACCAGCGGTTCGATGCCATCGTCGTCGCCAATTATCTGCACCGGCCGCTGATGCCCAGGTTGCTCGACGCGCTGGAGAGCGACGGCGCGTTTCTGTACGAGACATTCGCGTCCGGCAACGAAGTCTACGGGCGGCCGTCGAATCCCGACCATCTGTTGGCCGCCGACGAGCTGCTTTCGCTTTTGCGCGAACCGATGACGATCGTTGCGTTCGAACAGGGCCGGGTCGGCGGCGCGCGCCCGGCGGTCATGCAGCGCATTGCGGCCGTGGGACGCGGCCGTCGCTGGCCGTCGCTGCTGCCGCCTGACGCTGCCGCGGTGCAGGATGCCGCCGCGCACTGACGGCTCGACTTCCAGTGCCGGCGCGACGCCTCGGCCGCTTCGATTCGGGTAAAATGACGCTTTTCGCAGATTGGCCTCGATGCTGACCGGAAGTTTCGTTGCGATCGTGACGCCGATGCAGCCCGGCGGCGCGCTCGATCTGCAGGCTCTGTGCACGCTGATCGATTTCCACGTCGCCAACGGCACCGCAGGTATCGTCGTCGTCGGCACGACCGGCGAGTCGCCGACGGTCAGCGTCGACGAGCACTGTCTGCTGATCAAGACCGCGATCGACCATGCTGCCGGACGCGTGCCTGTCATCGCCGGCACCGGCGCCAATTCGACCGCCGAAGCGCTGGCACTGACCGAGTATGCAAAAGCTGCCGGCGCCACCGCCGGCTTGTCGGTGGTTCCCTATTACAACAAGCCGTCGCAGGAAGGCCTGTACCGGCATTTCAGAACGATCGCAGAAAAAGTCGATTTGCCCCTGCTGATTTACAACGTGCCGGGCCGAACCGTCACCGATATCGGCAACGATGCGGTGCTCCGTCTGGCGCAACTGCCGCGGATCATCGGGATCAAGGACGCCACGTCGGACCTGGTCCGTCATGTCGACCTGATCGACCGGCTGCCCAAGGACAAGTCGTTCGCGCTGCTCTCGGGCAACGACGACACTGCGCTGGCATATATGCTGCTCGGGGGGCACGGCGTCGTTTCGGTGACCGCCAATGTGGCGCCGCGCGCGATGTCCGACATGTGCGCGGCGGCACTGGCCGGAAAGCTCAAGGAGGCGCGCGAGGTCAACGCGCGGCTGATGCCGCTGCACGCCAGGCTTTTCGCCGAAGCCAACCCGATCCCGGTCAAATGGGCGCTGGCGGAAATGCGCATGATCGCGCCGGATTTGCGGCTGCCGTTGACGCCGCTCGCTGCTCAATATCACGATAGCGTCCGCGCGGCACTCAAGCGCGCGGGCTGCCTGTAGGAGAATTCGCATGCATCGTTTTTCCCCGCTGCGGTTGCCGCGTCCTGCCATCGCCGCCGCCGTTGCCGCCGCTGTCGTGGCCGTGCTGTTGTCCGGCTGCGAATCGATGACGTTCAATCTGGGCAAGAAGATCGATTACAAGTCCGCCGGGTCGGCGCCGGCGCTCGAGGTGCCCCCCGACCTGACGACGCCGAACTACGATGACCGTTATCAGTCTGCGACGGCGTCCGGCGCCGTCGCAGCG
>JBDTNP010000373.1:0-2605 GCA_039933695.1 Betaproteobacteria bacterium
CAGCGCGTCGAGCAAGCGCGGCGCGAGACCGGCTTCGCCGTCGTCGGGGAATTGCTCCGTGATTGCGTCGATTGCCGCGACCCGCCGCTTGAGCTCGCTGCGGGCTTCGGCATTGCCGCTTTCGACCCCTGCGGCAAAGAGCTGCCGCAACGACAGCGCTTGCCTGACCGGGAGCCCTTCCGGCATCGACCAATGACGCCCGTCGAGCAGCGGCAGCGCGGCGGCGTCGACGTGCTTGCGCACACGCGTCGCCAACGGGGCGAGATAGATCGCGAGATAGCGCTGCGGGTCGGTCATGATCCGGCGTTGAGCGAGACGTTCAGGGACGGCGCCGCGCGCGCAACATCGGCGCCCAGCAGCGCGGCGTTCCACTCGGCAGGCGTCGCATTCCACGGTACGAGCGAGGTGCGCGGCCGGCCGGCGATCCGTTCGGGAAAGACGCCCAGCTCCGAGGCGACGATCGCCGCCTCTGCGACGAGCGCCGCCGACAGCGTATACGAATACGTTTCCGGAACCTGCGACGGAAACCAGATGACATCCGGCCGTTCGGCGGCGATCAGCCCGGGCAGATCGGCATCGGCGTACTCGCCCTGCACCGACAGCGGCAGTTGCGGGCGTTGCTTTACCGGTTCCGAGACGGCGCCCAGGATGCGAAACGACAGCGGCAGGCCGCGCGCATGCGCGTCCTCGGCGCAGGCGACGACGACGTGCAGCCCCTTTTCCGGCGACAGCCTGCCCAAGATGACAACGCGGGTGACGCGCCCGGGTGTCGTTAGCGGGTCTTCGGCATGAGGCAGCACCGTGATCGGCAGCCCGGGAAAGTAGCGCGCCATGCGCCGCTCGACATCGTTCGAGGGTGCGAACACGCGCTCGGCGCCGCGCAACAGCGCAGCGAATGTTGCCCGCCATGCACCGATATCCAGCGGCCATTGCGCCGGGCGAACCGCGATGCAGGCAGCGCAACCTTCCGCGTCGGGCTCGCCGCAGTAGCGCCCGTCCGCGGCGACCAGATGGTATTGCGGGCAGATCGCATAGTAGTCATGCAGCGTGCAGTCGTACGGCACGCTTAGCGTAGCGGGCAGCTCGAGAACCGCGCGCGGCAAGCCATGGACGTGATGAAAATGGATGCGAGCCAGATCGAGCGCGGACAGCAGCGTGACCAGCGCCTGCATGTCGGCCGGCAGCGTGAAATATGCGGTCAGGTCCTCGCCCGGCTTCAGCCAAGACAACTTTACGGTGTCGGCGCCGGCGGGCTCAAGAAGCAGCACATCGCATTGCGCACCGACCAGGGCGGCCAGCTCGTTCATGTGCTGCCGGATGCCGCCGCCCCAGGCATGCGCGACGAACAGCAGCAGCTGTCTGTCCGACGCGGCCAGGCGCTCCAGCGCGGCGCGCCGTCGCGCTGCCAGGTCGGGCTCGCGAGCAAGATCGTTGGTGAGGGTGCCGGTCGACGTGATCGCTGCGTTCAAAGTCAGCGCTTTTAGCCGAATTCGGCAAGCACCGGTTGATGATCGGAAGCCTGCGTCTCCTGGTCGACACGAATCGATTTGAGGCGCGGCGTCAGGTCGGCGGACACGAAGATGAAATCGCAATGCTGCTCCGGTTCGCCGGGTTTCTCTTTTTCGTGGATTTTGCACGTTGCAGGATGAGCGACGCCCGGATGCGTCGCCGCCCACGCGTCGGAGAGCGGGGGCGTGCCGTCGCCGAACGGCTCGATCATTCGCGCATGCAGCCGATCTTGCGGCTCGAAATTGAAGTCGCCGGTGATGATCGCCGCGGCGGGGCGCGGGTAGTCGTGAAACGGTCCGCCCCCCGTTTCGACGATTTGACCCAACCGGGCGTGCCCGCTTCCCTCCGCGTAGATCGAGCGCAATGCCTCGACCTGCGCGGTCCGTTTGAGCGTTCCGTAGTACTCGAGATGCGTGGTGATGATGCGCACGCCGCCGAACGGCGCTCGCACGACGGCTTCGAGCGCGCTCCGCGGCATGCCGCGCCGGCCTGGATCGGCCGGAAACGGCAGCAGGTGTCGATACACCTGCCCGACCGGCAAGCGCGACAGGATCAGGTTGCCGAAGTGGCGCCGCTGGTCCTGGTCGCCGGGAACGTCGACGATCGCGCCGGGCACCGCGGTGAAATCGGGCAGCTGCCGCGCGATCTCGACGAACTGATTTTCACCGCGGCTGCCGGCCAGCCTGGGATCGGGAAAGTTGCTCGCGATCTCCTGCAGGCAGAGCACGTCGAAATCCCCCAGCGCCTTGGCGTGCGCCACAATACGCGCCGGATCGACCCGCCCGTCGACGCCGCGGCACCACTGCACGTTCCAGGTAATGATTTTCATCGGTCGTTGATCTGGTTGAAAGGCGCGCCGTCGTCGGAGCTCCCCGTCCGCGTCGCGAAAGCAGGCGGCGTCATTTGATTCCCGCGCGCATGAACGATTGCACGAATTGCCTCTGGAAAAGAAGAAAGCCGGCCAAGAGCGGCGCGGTCGTCAGCAGCGTGGCCGCGGTGATGATCGACCAGTCTATGCCCTGATCGGTCGACGAGAACACTTGCAGCCCCACGGTCAGCGGACGCGACTCCACCGAGTTGGTTATGATCAGCGGCC
>JBDTNP010000374.1:0-3306 GCA_039933695.1 Betaproteobacteria bacterium
AGCCTCGCTCGATCGAGGATACGGCGCCGGATGCGCCCAACCGCTGAGAAGGAAACAGAATGAACGCGATGCGAATGCTGCTGGCCCTCGCCCTCTCGTCAATTTGCTTCTACGCTGCACAAAGCCAGGCGATGATCGTCCTGTCGAATGGGCAGACGCAGGTCGTCTGGCATGTCGGCGACCCCGACCCCTCGATCGACGAGAACGTCGCATGGTTCAGCGCAGCCGTGTGCGGTCCGGAGCTCACGTGGGTCAGCCAGCGATTCCCGGGCCTTCCGATGCGCACGCTCACCCGCGCACCGGGTGCAAACGATTGCGTCATTTATCGCGGCGACGATGCGCGATTCATCGCCGACAACCTCGTCGTCAACGGCAATCAGTAGGATGTAATGGCGTACGCGGCGCGAACGCTCAGGCGCCGCTACGTCGTAATCTGCAGACAGCTGCGCACCTTCGCCGCGGTGGCGTCGAGGTGCCGGGTGATCACCGTAAGATGGTCGCCCGCTACCACGACCGTCTGCGCGCCGGGAGCGAACGCAGTCCAGCCCATCGCCGGGCGCGTATCGCGGTGATTCTCGGGACGTAACACGACGACGCGACCCTCGTATGGCGCGGGTACATATCGCCTGATGGCATCGCGGTAACCGGCGAACGCGCTGCCGGGTGAGTCGTCGGCCGGCGGGACCGCGAGCGACCGCCGGCGCGAGCGTTGGACATCGTTGCCGAAGCTGACGCCGGGGAAGACGAGCTTCGGCGCTCGCGGTGCGACCGTATCTATCATCAGCACGCAGGAAACTTCCTCTCCATCGCGCACCAGCTGTCGTGCGATCTCGAGCGCAACCATGCCACCCGCGCAATGACCACCGACGACATAGGGGCCACGCGGGCGCGCCGCACGCACCGCGGGCAGGCGCTCGGCGGCCATCGCCTCGATCGACTCCGGGATCACTGGATCGATCAAGCCATGCGGATGCACCGCATAGAACGGCTGATCCTCGCCGAGAGCACGTGCGAGCCTGTGGCTGAAAAAGCCGCCGCCGGTGAAATCGCCGTGCAGGAAAAAGAACGGCGGCCGGCTGCCCATGGCATTGAGCGCCACCAGCGGCGCGCGGTCTTCGCGGGCGCTGCTTCGTATCGCGCGCGTCAGATGCTCGATGGTCGGCCCCACGAACAATGCGGTCAGCGGGAGCCGGCAGCCCGAGGTGCGCTCGATCGCATCGATCATTTGCGCCGCCAGGAGCGAGTGACCGCCCAGGTCGAAGAAATTGTCGCTGATACCGATGTTGCGCACGCCGAGCAGCTCTTCCCAGATCGCCGCTACCATATGGTCCAGCGGGTCCTGCGGCGGCACGTGCCAGCCCGTACGCTGCTGCGCCAGGTCGCCGGGCGCCGGCAGCGCGCCGCGGTCGATCTTCCCGTTGGGCGTCAGCGGCATCGCGACCAGCATCACGATTGCAGCCGGCGCCATGTAGTCGGGCAGCGTTTGTCGCAGCTGCGCCCAGAGTTCGGAAGGTGTTGCCCGCATCCCCGCGGCGACGACGATGTACGCGGTCAGGTGCCGCGTGTCGGAGGTGTCGCCATGCACCAGAACGACCGCTTCGGCAACCTGCGGGAGCCGTTGCAACGCCGCTTCGACTTCGCCGATCTCGATGCGATGGCCGCGGATTTTGACCTGGCGGTCGCCCCGGCCGAGGAATTCGAGCGCGCCGTCGGCGCGGATGCGCGCGCGATCACCCGTCCGGTACAGCAGCGCTCCTGAAGCGGAATCGAACGGATGCGGGACAAAATGTTCGGCGGTGAGATCGGGGTGGCCGGAATAACCACGCGCCAGCCCCGGCCCGCCAATGTAGATCTCGCCGGGGACGCCGACCGGCACCGGTTCGCGACTATCGTCGAGAACGTAGACTTCGGTGTTGGCGATCGGCCGGCCGATCGGTACGGTCGGCGCATCGGCGGCCACCGCGCGCACCTCGTGCCAGGTCGCGAATGTCGTCGTTTCGGTCGGGCCGTAGAGGTGCAGGAGGCGACGCGGTCGGCCGTCGCGAAGAGCGGCTTCCACGCTGCGCGGGTCGGCCGCTTCCCCGCCGAACAATACGTCGCGGCCGCGGAAGACGCCGGGCGCGCCGCGCGCGAGCTGATTGAAGAGGGCGGTCGTGACGAACATCGCCGTCACTGCGAGTTCGTCGAGCGCGCCGGCGAACGCGGCCGGCGACAGCATCGTCTGATAGGAAATCGAGGCGAGCTCTGCGCCGTTGAGCAGTGCGCCCCAGACTTCGAATGTCGACGCATCGAAGGCGGGATTGGCGATGTGCGCGACGACGTCGCCGGGACCGAGTTGCAGATAGTCGGTGGCGATGACCAGCCTGACGATTGCGCGATGCGGGATGACAACGCCCTTCGGCCGCCCGGTCGAGCCCGACGTGTACATGATGTACGCCGTATCGCCGCCGGTGACGCGGTTGCCCGGGTCCGAACGGTCATTGCGGGCGATATCCGCCCAGTCCCGATCGATACAGCCTGCGCGGCTTGCGCAGGCCGGCAAACGCTCGAGCAATCGCTGTTGCGTCAGCACAAGCGGCTTTCCGGCGTCTTCGAGTATCGAGGCCAGCCACTGGCGCGGCAGCGCCGGGTCGAGCGGCAGATAGGCAGCACCCGCCTTGAGTATGCCCAGCAGCGCGACCGTCATCTCGACGCCGCGCTCGATCGCGACCGCAACCAGCGTGCCGCGCTGCACGCCTTGTGCGCCCAGAAAGCGCGCCAGCTGATCGGCGCGCGCGTCGAGCTCGGCGTAGCGGAGCGCGACCGTGCCTTCGCGCACGGCGATCGCGTCCGGCGCGCGTGCGGCTTGTGCCGCGAAGACCTCGTGGACCGAGGCCTCGCAGCGATCAGGCACGATACGATTCGACTGTGCCAGCAGTCGCGAGCGTTCCGAGGGACTTTGAAGCGCTAGACGCGAGACGCGCTCTCCCGGGTTCGCGACTATCGCTTCGAGCAGCGTGCGCCATTGCGCCGCCATGTTCTCGATGGTCGCCCGGTCGAACAGCGCCGCCGCATATTCGATGCGTCCCTTCAGCTGGCCCGCGCTTTCGGTGACGGAGAGGTAGAGATCGAATTTCGCGCTGCTATCGACGATGCCCTCGACCATCTGCATGTCGAGACCGGCCAGACGCCAGTGCACCGGCGGCGCGTTTTGCAGCGAGAACGCGATCTGGAACAGCGGATTGCGGGACAGATCGCGGCTGGGTGCGAGCTCCTCAACCAGCTGTTCGAACGGCAGATCCTGATGGGTCTGCGCACCCAGCGCCG
>JBDTNP010000375.1:0-5300 GCA_039933695.1 Betaproteobacteria bacterium
GCGGTCGTAACCGTCAGTACGGCGTACTACGGTGCCGATGCGCAGACCGTCGCCGGCTTCATCACGCAGCCGCTCGAAGGTGCGATCGCACAGGCTCAGGGCATAGACTATATCTCGTCGACCAGCGTTTCCGGCGTCTCCGCCATTACGGCGACGCTGCGCCTGAACTACGACGCCAATCGCGCGCTGACTGAGATCAATACGCAGGTCAACTCGGTGCGCAATAAATTACCGCCGGAGGCGCAGCAGCCTGTACTGTCGGTGGCCGTCGGGCAGACGGTCGACGCGATGTATATGGGCTTCTTCGGTGAGTCGTTGGCGAACAACAATATCACCGATTATCTGGTGCGTGTCGTTAAGCCGAAACTCGACTCGATCGAAGGCGTCCAGGTCGCCGAAATCCTCGGTGCACGCACGTTCGCGCTGCGTGCGTGGCTCGATCCGACAAAGATGGCGGCGTACGGCGTCACCGCCACCGACGTGCGCTCAGCGTTAGCCAACAACAACTACCTTGCCGCGCTGGGCACGACGAAGGGCCAGATGGTCAGCGTTGATCTGACCGCTGGCACCAGTCTGCACTCGGTCGACGCATTCAAGAAGCTCGCGGTTAAGCAACAGGGCGGCGCGATCGTCCGTCTGGACGACATCGCTACGGTCGTGCTGGGCGCCGAGGACTACGATCTGACGACGGCGTTCGGCGGGCGCAATGCAGTGTTCATCGGCATCAAGGTTGCTCCCGACGCCAATGTGCTCGATGTCGCAAAGCGCGTCCGCGAGGCTTTCCCCGGCATCCAGGCCGACATGCCGAACGGGATAACTGGCGAGATCGTCTACGACGGGACCAAGTTCATTACCAGCTCGATCCAGGAAGTGGTCAAGACACTGATCGAATCGCTGCTGATTGTCAGCGCCGTCATCTTTCTGTTCCTTGGCAGTTTCCGAGCGGTCGCGATTCCGTTGATCGCAATGCCGCTGTCGCTGATCGGCACGTTCTTCGTTATGCTCCTGCTGGGCTACTCGATCAACCTGCTGACACTGTTGGCGTTGGTGCTCGCGATCGGCCTTGTCGTCGACGACGCGATCATAGTGGTCGAGAACGTCGACCGTCACATGAAGGAAGGCACGCCGCCGATGCAGGCCGCGTTGATCGCGGCGCGCGAATTGGGCGGCCCTATTCTGGCGATGACGCTCGTGCTGGTCGCGGTCTACGTTCCGATCGGTTTTCAAGGTGGTTTGACCGGTGCGCTGTTCACCGAGTTTGCCTTCACGCTCGCCGGAGCGGTAACCGTTTCAGGCATTGTCGCGTTGACCTTGTCGCCGATGATGGCGTCGCGCATTTTCCGGCAGGAGCAGGACACGGGAAAATTCGCAAAATTCGTCGATCATCAATTCGAACGGCTGCACGGCGGGTACCAGCGCGTGCTGCATGGCACGCTCGACACGTGGCAGGTGCCGGTCGTGATGGGCATGATCCTGCTCGTCCTTGTCGTGATCCTCTTCAAGACGTCCCAGTCGGAACTCGCACCGCAGGAGGATCAGGGCATCGTGCTCGGACAGGTCGTTGGGCCCGCGAACGCGACTTCCGAACAGATGAATACTTATGCCAAGCAGATGTTCGAGATCTCCAAGTCACTGCCGGAATACGATCAGATGTTCCAGATCACGGGCACGCCGACGGCAAATCAGGGGATCGGCGGCGTGCTGTTCAAGCCCTGGGAGCAACGCACCAAAAGTGCCGCGCAGCTGCAGCAGGAACTTCAGGCCAAGTGGAGCGGCATTGCTGGCGCACGCACGGCGGCCTTTCAGTTTCCGCCCCTGCCGGGGTCGACTGGTCTGCCGCTCCAGTTCGTGATCAAGACGACCGAGCCCTATCAGCGCCTGAACGATGTTGCGCAAGCGGTGCTGGCGAAGGCGCAGGCGAGCGGAATGTTCTTTTACGTTGACACCGACTTGAAAGTCGACAAGCCGCAGACGACGGTCGAAGTCGATCGCGACCTTATCGCGACGCTCGGCCTGACGCAGCAGGACGTTGGGGCAGCGCTCGGTGCCGCGCTCGGCGGTGGCTATGTCAACTACTTCTCAATCGCGGGCCGATCGTACAAGGTCATTCCGCAAGTGCTGCAGGTCGATCGGCTCAACGCCGATCAGATCCTGAATTACCAGATCCGCACGCCGGACGGCTCAATGGTGCCGGCGTCGACTGTCGCTAAACTACGAACTGAAATCGTGCCGGAAGGAATTGCGCGCTTTCAGCAGCTCAACTCGGCCACGATCTTCGGCGTTTACAACGGCTTCCAGTATTCCCAAGGCCAGGTCCTGGATTTCATGCGCAACGCACTTGCGGAAACAGCTCCGAGCGGCTATTCCGCCGACTACTCAGGCGTATCCCGGCAGTTCGTGCAGGAGTCGGGAGGCTTCGTGCTGACCCTCCTGTTCGCGATCATTATCGTCTTTCTCGTCCTGGCGGCGCAGTTCGAGAGCTTCCGCGATCCGATCGTCATTCTGGTGTCGGTGCCGATGGCCTTGTTCGGCGCGCTCGTCTTTATCAATCTCGGTTTCGCCACACTCAATATCTACACCCAAGTTGGACTGGTGACGCTGATGGGTTTAATCAGTAAGCACGGCATCCTGATCGTGCAGTTCGCGAATCAGCTGCAGCAGGCGGGCAGGAGCAAGCGCGATGCGATCGAGGAAGCCGCGGCCGTGCGCTTGCGACCGATCCTGATGACCACCGCCGCGATGGTCCTGGGAGTGGTGCCGCTGGTGATCGCGGCCGGTGCGGGCGCCGCGGGCCGGCACGCGATGGGCCTGGTGATCTTCACCGGCATATCGATCGGGACGCTGTTCACGCTGTTCGTCGTTCCTGCGGTGTACATGTTGCTCGGTGCAGATCACCACAAGGTCGAGCCCGCCGGCGAAGCCGTGCCGCAGCCGCAGGCCTGAACGGAGGGCGGCGCCTTAGTGCCGCGGCGCGTCGCAGGCCGCGGTTGGGTGGGCGCCTATCGCGAGCGACGTGCGGGGCCAAACGCTTGGCACGGCAATTGCTCGATTGCCCTGGGCCCGGAGCGGGCGGCGCTCTTCGACGCACTCCTCGCCCTTCGCGCTGTCTTTGCTCCGGGCCCTTCGCCATCGGATGGGTGCGTTCTATTCCGTCGGCGTCGCACTGCCCTGATCGCAAACTCCCCTATACCGCGAGGTGCGCGCGCACGTTATCCTCGTCCATCATGCTACCCGCGCCGCGTGCGACCACTTCGCCGCGCGACAGTACGACATAGCGGTCGGCGAGCGACTTGGCGAAATCATAGTATTGCTCTACCAACAGGATCGCGATATCGCCGGCGGCCAGCAGCTTGCGTATCGCCCGGTCGATGTCCTTGATGATCGACGGCTGGATGCCTTCGGTCGGCTCGTCGAGGATCAGCAGGCGCGGACGCATCGCCAGCGCGCGGCCGATCGCGAGCTGCTGCTGCTGCCCGCCGGAAAGATCGCCGCCGCGACGGCTCATCATGTGCTCGAGCACCGGGAACATCTCGAAAATGAATTCGGGGATCCTGGCGCCGCGCTTGGCGGTCGACAATCCCATCTGCAGATTCTCGGCCACGGTCAGCCGCGGAAAGATGTCGCGTCCCTGCGGCACATAGCCGATGCCCAGCGCCGCTCGAGAATACGGTGGAAGGCCGCCGATGATCCGGCCGTCGAAGGCGATCTGGCCGGAGCGCGTCGGCAGCAGTCCCATCAGGCACTTGAGCAGCGTCGTCTTGCCGACGCCATTGCGGCCCATCAGCGCCGTGCAGGCGCCCGCCGGAACGTCGAACGACACGTCGCGCAGGATGTGGCTGCCGCCGTAGTACTGGTTGAGCGTCCTGACCTCGAGCATCTATCGCCCCAGAAACACTTCGATCACCTCTTCGTTCTGCTGGATCTGGTCCATCGAGCCTTCGGCGAGCACGCTGCCTTCGTGCAGGACCGTCACCTTGTGGGCGATCCGCTCGACAAAATCCATGTCGTGCTCGACGACGACCAGCGTGTATTGGCCGGCCAGCTTGACGAAGAGCTCGGCGCTGCGCATCGTCTCGTCATCGGTCATTCCCGCCACCGGCTCGTCGAGCAGCAACAGCTGCGGCTCCTGCATCAGAAGCATGCCGATCTCCAGCCATTGCTTCTGACCGTGCGACAGCAGGCCCGCGGGTCGCGCCGCCTGGCCGAGCAGCTTGATCGTATCCAGCGTCGTTGCGATGCGGTCGCGCGCCGCGCTGTCGAGCCGCGCCGTCAAGGTCGGCCGCACGCGCTTGTCGGCCTTGAGCGCGAGCTCGAGGTTTTCGAACACCGAGTGCTGCTCGAAGACCGTCGGTTTCTGGAATTTGCGCCCGATGCCGGCGGTCGCGATTTCGGGCTCGGTCATCCGGGTCAGGTCGATCGTCTGGCCGAAGAACGCCGTGCCGGCATCGGGGCGCGTCTTGCCGGTGATTACGTCCATCATCGTCGTCTTGCCTGCCCCGTTGGGTCCGATGACGCAGCGCAGCTCGCCGGCGTCGATCGCAAGCGACAGCTTGTCCAGCGCCTTGAAGCCGTCGAAGCTGACCGAGATGCCGTCGAGATAGAGGATGCAGCCATGCGAGGTGTCGAGCCCGCGCGAAAGCATCCGCGTGCCGGACGCCGCCTGCGCGTCGTCCCATTGCTCGCGTGCATTGGAGAGGCTCATCGTTTGGGCATCCATGCCTTTGCCAGGCCGGCGATACCGCGCGGCAGGAACAGCGTGACCAGGATGAACAACAGACCGAGCACGAACAGCCAGTATTCGGGAAGCGCCTGCGTGAACCAGCTCTTGCCGAGATTGACGGCCGCCGCGCCGATCACCGGGCCGACCAGCGTGCCGCGGCCGCCGACGGCGGCCCAGATCGCGATCTCGATCGAGTTGGCCGGCGACATCTCGCTGGGATTGATGATGCCGACCTGCGGAACATACAGCGCCCCGGCGATGCCGCAGATCATCGCCGATACCGTCCAGATGAACAGCTTGAAATAAAGCGGGTTGTAGCCCGAGAACATCACCCGCGTCTCCGCGTCGCGAATCGCGGTCAGCACGCGGCCCAGCTTCGAGGTCACGATCCAGCGCCCCAGCAGCAGGAAGCCCAGCAGCGCCGCGCCGGTCAGCGCGAATAGCGCCATCCTCGTCTGCGGCGCAGTGATCGGAAAACCCAGAATCCGCTTGAAGTCGGTAAACCCGTTGTTGCCGCCGAACCCGGTGTCGTTGCGGAAGAACAGCAGCATGAATGCGTAGGTCAGCGCTTGCGTGATGA
>JBDTNP010000376.1:0-12433 GCA_039933695.1 Betaproteobacteria bacterium
CCGCGCGGTACGAACGCGCGGATTTTCTCCTCGCGCTCGACCAGGATCGCCAGGGTCGGCGTCTGCACCCTGCCGACGGTGGTCAGCTGAAAGCCGCCCGACCGCGAGTTGAACGCGGTCATCGCGCGCGTGCCGTTGATGCCCACCAGCCAGTCCGACTCGGACCGGCAGACGGCGGCGTCGGCGAGCGGCCGCATCGCCTCGTCGCTGCGGAGCTTCCCGAACGCGTCGCGGATGGCGCCCTGGGTCATCGACTGCAGCCACAGGCGCCGGATCGGCTTGGTGTTCCTGGCGTACTGGGCGATGTTGCGGAAGATCAGCTCGCCCTCGCGGCCGGCATCGCAGGCGTTGACCAGCTCGCTTACATCCTTGCGCTTGAGGAGCTTGAGCAGCAGCCGCAACCGGGCTTCCGACTTCTCGATCGGATTCAGCGCGAACTGCGACGGAATTGCCGGCAGGTGGGCGAATGTCCACTTGCCTCGCTTGACCTCCTCGTCCTCGGGCATGCCGATCTCGAGCAGATGGCCGATCGCCGACGACAGCAGATAGCGATCGCTCTCGAAGTAATCGTCGTGGCGCGTAAACCCCCCCAGCGCGCGCGCTACATCGGCGGCAACGGAAGGCTTTTCGGCAATGATCAGGCTCTTCGCCATCAGCGGTTTACGGTCGTCGGGCTAAAAAAAGAGGGCAGATAATAGCAAAGCCGCCTTGGGCGGCACTCAGTTGGGTGGTGGCGGCGGCGAAACCGGCGTGGGACGCCTATGTATCACATAACGCGCTGGAACGCTCCTCCCGGCAGCGGCGCGACCTCGCCTGTCAGCTCAAGCTCGACCAGCGCAACCGCGATTGCGCTGGCGCCGAGCCCGGTGCGTTCGGCGAGCGCGTCGACGTCGACCGGATCGTGGCCGAGCGCCTCGAGAACGCGTGCGGCATCGCCGTCGGCCGCGGACGCGTTGCCTGCCAGTGTCCGGGCCGAAGCCGCTGCCGGCGCCAGGCCGAGCTCCTCGAGCACGTCCTGGGCTGTCTCGACGAGCTTGGCGCCTTCCTTGATCAGGCGATGACATCCTTTCGAAAACGGTGAATGAATCGAGCCGGGAATCGCGAACACTTCGCGCCCTTGGTCTGCGGCAAAGCGCGCGGTGATCAACGAGCCGCTGTTCGGCGTCGCCTCGACGACCAGGACGCCCCGAACCAACCCGCTGATCACGCGATTGCGACGGGGGAAATTTCCCGGCAGCGGCGGCGTGCCCAGCGTGAATTGCGAAAGCAGGCCGCCTTCTTCGGCCAGTCGGTGCGCCAGCGCCTTATTGCCTGCCGGATAGATGCGGTCGATTCCGGTTCCGACAACCGCGACGCTGCTCCCGGCGCCCGCAAGCCCGCCCCGGTGGGCGGCTGCGTCGATGCCTTGCGCGAGCCCGCTGACGATGGTGAGCCCCGCCGTCGACAGCGCGGCGGCGAACGCCTCGGCATTCTCCCGGCCCTGCGGCGTCGCATTGCGGCTGCCGACGATCGCCAGCGCCGGCCGGTTCAACAGCTCAAGCCTGCCCGCGTAGTGAAGCACCGGCGGTGGATCGCCGATCGTAAGCAGCGCACTGGGGTATGCAGGATCATCCCACGCCACCAGCGCATGGCCGGGCTCGGCGAGCCAGGCGAGCGAGCGGCTCAGCTCGTCGGGAGCGGCGCCCTGCGCGATCGCCGATGCGAGTTCGGAGCTCACCCATTTGCCGAGGCTCGCCCGCGATGCCGCTAGCACTTCCGAGGGTCCGCCGAACGCCTTCAGCAGCACGACCAGCGCGCGGGCGGAGAGCCCCGGGATCAGCTGCAGGGACGCCCAGGCCTCGACGCGCGCGTCGATCTGCATCGGCCGGACCGGCGGTGGGGGTCGGGTCGCTAGGGCTTGCGCGCGAGGTCGCCGGTCACGACGGGCTCCGACGCATTGAGCACGATCCCGTAGGCGACCTTGTCGAATACCCGGAAGATGAACAGCAGTCCCGAGCGCTCGGGCGGGATGTTCAAATAGCGCGTCGGCTGCAGCATGTCGCGCGTCGGGTCGCTGATGAAGCGCGACATGACGCTGGGTTCGGTCGACGGTCGCGGATCGACGATCACCGGCGTCGGATGGTAGATGGCCAGCACCGTCCCCACATCGATGCCGTCGCGGAGGCCGCGATCGACGGTGACCAGCGAGTTGCGGCCCACTTCGTGCGCGTCGCCGTCCAGCGCGATGATGCGTCCATCGACCGCCTTGTCCGGCGCGTGCGGCACATAGTTGACCAGTTCTTCGCGAGGCGCCGGCAGCAGCATGTCATCCATCAGGATTTCCTGACGCGCGCTGGTGATTTCCATGCGCGCGACTTCGCCGAAGCGGTCGACGCGCGCAGTGCCCAGAAAGAGCAGCTCGTAGCCGAGCGTTTCATTGCTGTCGTATGAGCGCAGCACCTTCCCCGGACGATAGATATACCACTGCGTTCCGGCCTTCTCGTCGACGTTGACCGCATAGACGTAGTCGCCCTCGCCGCGCACGACGCGGTTGTCGTGCGCGGCGATGATCCTGGCGGCACCCGGAATCCCGTCCCGGGTGGTAGTGATGATCGGCTTGGATAGAAACGGCGCCAGGTCGGCAGCCGGTATCGTCGGAATCGCCTCGCCTTCGAGGTTTTCGGCGCGGATCGACGGTGACAGTCGGGCATTGGGGCGGGGACCGGCCTGACCGCGGCCGCCAGGGCGATCGAGCGACAGCCGCCAGTTGCCGTCGACCTGATCGAGCACGACGACGTCACCCGGGTAGATCCAGTGCGGATTCTTGATCTGCTCGCGGTTCATTCTCCAGATCTCGGGCCAGCGCCAGGGCTGCTTGAGGAACTTGCCGGAGATGCCCCACAGAGTGTCGCCTTTTTGCACTGTGTACCGGTCCGGCCGGTTGTCCTGCAGTTGAAGGTCGTCGGCGCGGGCGGCCCACGACGCAAGCATCAGCGCGAGCAGGCATGCCGAAAAAAGCAGGGTCGCTATGGTAGAATTCAGCCGCGAGTTTAGGCTCATGTGGCCTCTCCGGTACGGGTGTTGTGCGGGACTTGCAAACGTCCTAAACCGACGCAAAATAAGGGTTTAGGTCGGATTCTGCATCCCGAGTATTCATTTTGCAAGTAATTATGGTTCTGGACATCCTGGAGTACCCCGATCCCCGGCTGCGGAAGCACGCCGCCCCGGTCGCCGCGGTCACCGCCGAAACCCGTAAACTGGTCGCCGACATGGCCGAAACCATGTACGCCGCCCCGGGCGTAGGCCTGGCCGCGACCCAGGTCGACGTGCACAAGCGGATCATCGTCATCGACGTCAGTGAAGCGCGCAACGACCTGAAGGTTTTCATCAACCCGACGATCGTCGCCGCCGAAGGCGAAGCCGAGTCCGAGGAGGGCTGCCTGTCGGTGCCCGGCTACTACGACAACGTCAAGCGGGCGGCCAGGATTACCGTCCGCGCGCAGGACGAGCGCGGCGATCCGTTCGAGCTTTCCACCGACGGCATGCTGGCCGTATGTATTCAGCATGAAATGGATCATCTGGTCGGCAAGGTCTTCGTCGACTACCTGTCGCCGCTCAAGCGCGCGCGGCTTGCCGCAAAGCTCAAGAAGAAACAGCGGCTCGCGGGCTAGCGACCGCACAGGCCATAATCGGGCGTGCCCGATGCGCTGCGAATAGGTTTCGCCGGAACCCCCCCGTTCGCTGCGAAGGCGCTGGCGGCGATCCTCGACGCCGGCCACGAGGTCGCGCTGGTACTCACGCAGCCCGACCGGCCGCAGGGGCGCGGTCTGAAGCTCGGGCCGTCCGCAGTCAAGGTGCTGGCCATTGCGCGCGGCCTCCCGGTGCTTCAACCGCCAACCCTCAAAGCTGCGCCGCCCCCGGCCGGCAGGCGGGTCGACGTACTGGTCGTGGCCGCGTACGGGCTGATACTTCCGCAGGCGATGCTCGATTGGCCGCGCCATGGGGCGATCAACATCCATGCCTCGCTACTGCCGCGCTGGCGCGGCGCCGCACCGATCCAGCGCGCGCTGCTCGCGGGCGACAAGGAGACCGGCATCAGCATCATGCAGATGGATGCCGGGCTCGACACCGGTCCGGTCGTCGAGCGCGTGGTCGTGCCGATCGCGCCGCGCGATACCTCCGGCGTGTTGACGGACAGACTGGCCGCGGCCGGAGCCGAGGCGATCGTACGCACGCTTGCCACGCTCGGAAACGCCGGCGTTCTCGCCGCGCAGCCGCAGGATGGGTCGGCGGCGAGCTATGCGGGCAAGATCGAGCGGGCCGAAGCCGCGATACGCTGGAACGACGACGCGGTGGCGATCCACCGTGCCGTTCGCGCCTTCAACCCCACCCCCGGGGCTTTCGCCCGGCTGCAGGGTGCCACGATCAAGATCTGGGCTGCCGAGCCCGCTTCGGGAAGCCTTGGCACCGCCGGCCGGATCGTCAGCGCCGACCGTAATGGTCTGCTGGTCGCCTGCGGCCGGGGCACGCTGCGGGTGTGCGAGCTGCAGCGCGCGGGCGGCCGGCGGCTCTCCGCCGCCGCGTTTCTTGCCGGATATCCGGTGGCGGCGGGAACGACTTTCGACGCGGCATCCGATTGAATTAGTCGCGCATCGCGACCATCTAAGGGACTCGAATGCCTCGCTGATGCCGGGGCGGAGACAACGACCATGTTAGGCAACTGGTTCAAGACGGGTTTGTTGATGGCGGCGATCATGGCGCTCTTCGGCGTCGCCGGCGCGGCAATCGGCGGTGGACAGGGGATGCTCATCGCGCTGCTCTTCGGTCTCGCCACCAATCTGTGGGCGTACTGGTTTTCCGATGCGATGGTGCTCCGACTCTACAACGCCCACGAGGTCGATGCGGCGATGGCGCCGCAACTCTATGGCGCGGTGCGCGATCTGGCCGCGCGCGCCGGCCTGCCGATGCCCAGGGTCTATCTGATCGACGAGGCGCAGCCGAATGCGTTCGCCACCGGCCGCAATCCGGAGCATGCCGCCGTCGCTGCGACTCGCGGCATCGTCGAGTTGCTGAACGCGCGCGAGCTGCGCGGCGTTCTTGCGCACGAGCTCTCTCATGTCCGGAACCGCGACATGCTCACGTCGACGATCACCGCGTCGATCGCCGGCGCCATATCGGCGCTCGCGCATTTCGGCATGTTCTTCGGTCACCGCGACGACGGCGAACGCAACCCGCTGATGGCGCTGCTGGTGATGATCCTCGCGCCGATCGCCGCGGTGCTGATCCAGCTGGCGATTTCGCGAGGACGCGAGTACGAGGCCGATCGCGGCGGCGCCGAGATTTCCGGCGACCCGGCGGCGCTCGCCGACGCGCTGGCGAAGATGGAGCGCCATACGAAGGGCTTGCCGCTGCCTCCGGCCGAAGAGCATCCGGCGACCGCGCAAATGATGATCGTCAACCCGCTGCATGACGGGGGCCTGGCCGGGCTGTTCAGCACGCACCCGCCGATCGAGGAGCGCATCCGCCGGCTGCTCGTACTCGCTTCACAATACCAGCGCGGATTGCAGCCGCGCTAGGCGCGCGCCCCGCGATGGAGCGTGCGCAGCGGTCTGCCGCGAAGATCGTCCGTCGCGTCCTTGCCGGCAATCCGCTTCCGGCGGTACTGGCGGGCTTGCCGTTGCCATCGGGCGATCGCGCGCTGGCGCACGAGCTCTCGTATGGGACGCTGCGCTTCCTGGGCGAGCTCCGCGCGATCGTGCATGTGCTTGCCGAGCGTCCGTTGACCGATGCCAGCGTCGAAGCGCTGCTCTGGGTTGCGCTCTACCAGTTGATCCACACCGGAGCGCCGGCGCATGCGGTCGTCGACGCCGCCGTGCGCGCGACGGCGCAGCTCAAGCGCACGTCGGCGCGGGGCCTGACCAATGCGATCCTGCGCACTTTTCTGCGGCGGCGTGACGCGTTGCTCGGAGAGATCGCGACCGATCCCGAAGCGCGCTTTTCCTATCCTCGCTGGTGGATCGACCGGGTGTTCGCCGAGTATCCGCAGCGTGCCGCCGCGGTGCTCGACGCGGGCAACGCGCGGCCGATGCTGAGCTTGCGCGTCAACCGCAGGCAGCTTGCGCGCGAAGACTATCTTGCCGCGTTGCACGCGCAGGGCATTCGGGCGCACGCGATCGGCGAGGCGGGCGTCGTGCTCGACGCGACGGCCGTCGTGCCGTCGCTGCCGGGGTATGCGGATGGCTGGTTTTCGGTGCAGGACGCCGGGGCCCAGCTGGCCGCGCCGCTGCTGGGGGCGCAGGATGGCATGCGCGTTCTGGACGCCTGCGCCGCGCCGGGCGGCAAGACGACGCATCTGGCCGAGCTGGCGGCGCTCGATCTGGTCGCGCTCGACGTCGACGCCGCGCGGATCGAGCGCGTGCGGGACAATCTTGCGCGCCTGGGCTTGGCTGCGCGTCTGGTCGTGGCCGATGCGGGCGAACCCGGACTCTGGTGGGACGGCAATGCATTCGATCGCATTCTGGCCGATGTGCCCTGCACCGCGTCGGGCATCGTGCGGCGGCATCCCGACAGCAAATGGCTGCGCCGCGAGACCGATATCGCCGGCTTCGTCGCGCAGCAGAGTCGCCTGCTCGATGCGCTGTGGCCATGCCTCAAACGCGGCGGCAGACTGCTCTATTCGACATGCTCAATATTCGGCGCCGAGAATGACGATCAGATCGTCGCATTCCTCGAGCGTCACCGCGAAGCGTT
Source organism: Betaproteobacteria bacterium (assembly GCA_039933695.1). Classification (GTDB taxonomy): domain Bacteria; phylum Pseudomonadota; class Gammaproteobacteria; order Burkholderiales; family Casimicrobiaceae; genus PALSA-1003. The sequence continues at coordinate 6,730 of JBDTNP010000376.1, forward strand.
GCGCATTCGACTCACATTGCCAGCGGACTACGCCGCCATCGACGGTCAACTCTTGCCAGCCGCCCCGGGCGCAGCGCACAATCACGACGGGTTTTTCTACGCCCTCCTGCAAAAGAGCTGAGTCTTTCCGGAAGGATCGCGCGGCTCGCCGCTCCCGTCCATGCGCCGCATTCTCGCCGGCCTGGTGTGCCTGACTGCTTTGCTGTCCTTGCCGGCGGCAACGACAGCGCACGCCGATGCGATCGGGGTGAAATCGGCCGAATTGCTGCCGGAGGACGAAAGCTATGTCCTGAATGCGCAGTTCGACCTCGCGTTCAATCCGACACTCGAGGAAGCGCTGCAAAAGGGCGTTTCGCTCTATTTCGTCCTCGAGTTCGAGCTCGTGCGGCCGCGCTGGTACTGGCTCGATCAGAAGCTGGTGCAGATGTCGGTGCAGTACCGCTTGACCTACAACCCGTTGACGCGCCAATACCGCGTGACCAGCGGATTGCTCGGCCAGCAGTTCGATTCGCTCGATGAGGTCGAGCGTCTGCTTGCGCGCGTGGTCTCGCGACCGGTCGTTCGCAAGGACGCGCTGTCTCCCGGCGAGCGCTACGAAGCGGCCGTGCGCCTCCGCCTTGATGTCGCCCAGTTGCCGAAGCCGTTCCAGATCAACGCGCTGGCCTCGCGCGACTGGTCGCTGCAATCGGAATGGTTTCGCTGGAGCTTCACCCCGTGAGCAGGATTCTCGCGCCGCGCGCGCTGCGCTATGTGCTGCTCGCCTGCGCCGTCCTGGGCACGGTGTTCCTGTTCCTGCTCGCCACGGCGAGCGCGAACACCGAGCTCTTCGCCAGCAACTACAACCTGCTGCTGGTGCTCAACGGAGCGATGGTTGCCCTGTTGATGGGACTCGTCGGATACCAGCTGTGGCGGCTGCGCAAGAACCTCAAGGCGGGGGTCTTCGGTTCACGACTAGCGATCAGGCTGGTGCTGCTCTTCGCGCTGGTCGCGGTGCTTCCCGGCGCGCTTCTTTACGGCGTGTCGGTGCAGTTCCTCGGCAAGAGCATCGAATCGTGGTTCGACGTGCGCGTCGACAAGGCGCTCGAAGGAGGATTGAATCTCGGCCGCGGTGCGCTCGACTATCTGCTGAAGGAAACGACCAACAAGGCCTCGCAGCTCGCGCTGACCTTGCAGGAAGGCGATGCGGCCAGCATGCCGCAGCGGCTCAATCGCGCCAGCGAGCAGGCGGGAATATACGAGGCGGCGCTGTTCACTTCCAGCGGCGGCGTGCTGGGCGTCGCCGGAATTTCGGGCTCGACGCTGACTCCGGAGCCGCCGCCGGCGCAGGCGCTGCGCCGCGCCAGGCTGCAGCAACCCTACTCGGCGATCGATCAGACCACCGACCAGGGCATGCTGCTGCGCGTCGTCGTTCCGGTCAACACGTCCGACCCCGGCGAGCCGCTGCGGCTGCTGCAGGTTGTCGAGCCGGTGCCGCGGCAGCTGCAGCTCGATGCCGAAAAAGTGCAGGCCGGCTACCGCGACTACCAGGAGATCACATTTTCGCGCGTTGCGCTGAAGCGCCTTTATGCGCTTACCCTGACTTTGACTTTGCTGCTCGCGCTCTTTTCCGCACTCGGGTTGGCCGTAGTTCTCTCCGAGCAGGTCAGCGGGCCCTTGGGTCTTCTGGCCGAGGGCACGCGCGCGGTCGCGCAAGGCGACTTCAGCCGCCGGCATCCGGTGCAGAGTCGCGACGAGCTCGGCGTGCTCACCGAATCGTTCAATACGATGACCGCGCAGCTCGCCGAAGCGCAGCAAAAGGCCGAGGAAAGCCGAAACGCGATCGAAACGACCAACGCCTATCTCGAAAGCATTCTTTCCAATCTATCGGCCGGCGTGCTGGCATTCGACAGCGCGTTTCGTCTGCGCACCGCGAATCCGAGCGCTGCGGTGATCCTGCAGCAGCCTCTGGCCGACTTGATCGATGTGCCGCTTTCGGACTGGGCGCGCCGGCTGCCGCCGCTCGCCGGCTTCGCCGAATTGGTCGCCGACGGATTCCGCGGCGGGCGCGATGGCCAGTGGCAGCGTCAGGCCGAGGTCACCGTGTCGAATCACACGCGCGTGCTGTTGATGCGCGGCTCGAGGTTGCCCGGCGAACCGGTGGCCGGCTCTGTCGTCGTCTTCGACGATGTGACCGAACTGGCCGAGGCGCAACGCGATGCCGCCTGGGCGGAGGTCGCGCGCCGCCTCGCGCATGAGATCAAGAATCCGCTGACGCCGATCCAGCTGTCGGCCGAGCGCCTCGCGGTCAAGCTCGGCGGCAAGCTGGCGGCCGCTGACGAGGAGGCGCTGACCCGGGCGACGCGGACGATCGTCGCGCAGGTGGGCGCGATGAAGCACATGGTCGACGATTTTGCGATCTACGCCCGGCAATCGCGGCCGGGAAGGATGCAGCCGGTCGACATCAATGCGCTGTTGCTCGACGTGCTCGGTCTGTACGAAAATCTGCGGCCCCATGTCTCGCTCAGGCTCGCGGAGGGCGATCCGGTCATACATGGCGAGCCAACGCGGCTGCGCCAGGTAATCCACAATCTGCTCCAGAATGCCATCGATGCCCAGGCGGAGTCGCCCGACCCCGCGTACGATATCGGCCTCGAGGTGCGCGGCGACGAGGTAGCGTTGTCGATCGGCGACCGCGGCGGCGGATTTCCCGACGATGTCGTGCGCCGCGCGTTCGAGCCGTATGTCACGACTAAGGCGAAGGGAACCGGCCTCGGCCTCGCGATCGTCAAGAAGATCGCCGAGGAGCACCATGGGCGGGTAACCATCGAGAACCGGTCTCCGCACGGGGCAGTGGTGACCTTGTATCTGCCGTTCAAAGGAACCAACACGTGATGCCGCAGCAGAAAGAAATTCTGATCGTCGACGACGAAGTCGGCATCCGAGAACTGTTGTCCGAGATTCTGCAGGACGAGGGATATCAAGTCAGCGTGGCCGAAAATGCCGGCGAGGCGCGAAACTACCGGCTGCGCACGCAACCCGCGCTGGTGCTGCTTGACATCTGGATGCCGGACACCGACGGCGTGACGCTGTTGCGGGAGTGGGCGGCGAACGGCCAGCTGACGATGCCCGTCGTGATGATGTCGGGCCACGGTACGATAGAAACCGCGGTCGAGGCGACGAAAGTCGGCGCCTTCGATTTCCTCGAGAAGCCGGTCGGGCTGCAGAAGCTGCTGTCGACGGTGACGCGCGCGCTGAAGACCGCCGCCGGCCAGGGGCCGCGCCGGGTATCGCTGGCGGCGCTCGGCACCAGCACGCCGGTGATCGAGGTCGAGCGGGCGATCGAGCAACTGCTGCGCGCCAACCGGCCGGTGCTGATCGTCGGCGAGCCCGGCGCCGGACACGACACCGCGGCGCGCGCCCTGCATGTGCCGGACGCGCCGTTCGTCATCCTCGCCAACGGCGCGCGGCTTGCCGCCAACCCGTCGCAGGTGCTGGAGGAAGCGCGCGACGGCCTGCTCTACTGCGTCGAAATCGGCGCGTATTCGAAAGCGGAGCAGAAAGGGCTCGCCTTCGTTCTGCCCAAGCTGGAAAAGCAGGACACGATTCTCGTCTGCACCAGCAGCGAGCAGCTCGGCAACCTCGCGGCCGAGGGTCGCTTCGACCCGGCGCTGCTGTCGATTCTGTCGGCCGGCGCGGTCATGCTGCCACCGCTGCGAGTGCGGCGCGACGACATGCCGGCGTTGATCGCGCGTTTCTGGCGCGAGATCACTGCGAGCCAGCGCACGCTGGGAACGCTGCAGGCAAGCGCCGTGTCCGCGCTGGCGGCAGCATACTGGCCGGGCAATCTCGACCACCTGCACAACGTCATCGCCAATCTCGCCCTGACGGTCGATACCGAGATAACCGGCGAGCACGTGCGGCGGCTTCTCGGCGAATCGGCGCTCCCGCCGTCGGCGGCGCTCGCGCCCGAGGTCACCGCGCGCTTTTTCGAGCTGCCGCTGCGCGAGGCGCGCGAAGCCTTCGAACGGATCTATTTCGAGCAGTTGCTCGGCAAGGAACAGAGCAACATGAGCCGGGTCGCCGAACGTGCCGGGCTGGAGCGCACGCATCTGTATCGCAAGCTCAAGCAGCTCAACATCCGGTTTTCGCGTCGTTCCGACGAAGGAGCATGCTGAGCGGGCAACAGGCCGGCGCGGTGGCGGCTCCGGCCGATGGGGCGAAGAGGCCGACGGCCCCGCTGGTCCTCGGCGCGATCGGCATCGTCTTCGGCGATATCGGGACCAGCCCGCTGTATACGCTGCGCGAATGCTTCACCGGGCCGCACGGGCTGCCGCTGACCGCTGACAACGTGCTCGGCATTCTGTCGGTTATCTTCTGGGCGCTGATGATAATCGTCACGCTCAAGTACGTCACGCTGATAATGCGCGCCGACAACAACGGCGAAGGCGGCATCATGGCGCTCACCGCGCTGGTGTCGCGCGGGCTCGACGACCGCCAGGCTCGCTGGTGGCTGGTCGGGCTGGGGATTTTTGGCGCGGCGATGTTCTACGGCGACGGCATGATAACGCCGGCGATCTCGGTCTTGTCCGCGGTCGAGGGTCTCGAAGTTCTCGCGCCGGGCCTGAAGAGCTACGTTATCCCGGTGACTCTGGGGGTCCTGCTCGCGCTGTTCTCGATCCAGCGTCACGGGACGGCGAAGGTCGGCGGCCTGTTCGGTCCGCTGATGTGCGTCTGGTTCGCGACGATCGCCGTATTGGGCGCCGCCGCGATCTGGCAGGACCCGAGGGTGCTGATGGCGTTGCTTCCGTCTTATGCATTCTCGTTTCTGACTGGCAACCCGCTGGCGGCATTTCTCGCGCTCGGCGCGGTAGTGCTCGCAGTCACCGGCACTGAAGCGCTGTACGCCGACATGGGCCATTTCGGCGTGTCGCCGATCCGGCGTGCGTGGCTGTATCTGGTGGCGCCCGCACTGGTGCTGAATTATTTCGGCCAGGGCGCACTGATCATCGCCGCGCCGGAAGCAATCAAGAATCCGTTCTATCTGCTGGCGCCGGCCTGGGCGCTGCTGCCGATGGTGATCCTCGCGACAGCCGCGACGGTGATCGCGTCGCAGGCGGTGATTTCGGGCGCTTTCTCGCTGACGCGACAGGCGATCCAGATGGGCTATTGTCCGCGCCTGACGATCATGCACACGTCGGAGCGGCAGATCGGCCAGATCTACGTCCCATTCATCAACTGGATGCTGTTCTTCGCGGTGCTGCTGCTGGTCACCGGCTTCAAGACCTCGAGCAATCTGGCGGCCGCCTACGGCATTGCGGTGACGCTCGCGATGGCGATCGACTCGCTGCTCATTTTTGTCGTGCTGACCAGGCTGTGGCGGTGGAACGCGTGGGCTGCCCTCGCGATCGTCGTGCCGCTGGTCGCGATAGACGTGACGTTCCTGTCATCGAACCTGCTTAAGATCCCGGAAGGCGGCTGGTTCCCGATCGTCGTCGGGGGCGTCGTCTTCACCATGCTGACGACGTGGAAGCGCGGCCGCGCGATACTGCTCGAGCGCTTGAACGCCGAGACAATGCCGATCGATCTGTTCATCGAAAGCATCGCGGCCAATCCGCCGATGCGCGTGCCAGGCACCGCGGTCTTTCTCACCAGCACGCCGAATCGCGCGCCGCATGCGCTGCTGCACAACCTCAAGCACAACAAGGTGCTGCACGAGCGCGTCGTG
>JBDTNP010000377.1:0-1926 GCA_039933695.1 Betaproteobacteria bacterium
GCGTCGACTCGCGCGGCGCCGGGGCCGCCGGCCGGCGCACCGGTCGGGGGCAGCGCGCCTGCGCAACACCGGTCGCCGCGCGGCGGCCCGCTCGCGCAGCGGCGGCGGGGACGGACGCAGCCGATGCCGCGCTTCTCGTCCCGGCCAACCAATCGCGCCACAATGCTGACGCGCCCCTCGCGAACCGAGCACAATTTGCATACCATGCCCGCGGGAATGCGGTATATTTGTTCGATGGAGAAGCAGCAATGACAGGAGATTGAGCTGACTCCATATTCATCGCCGTCGCATCGAAGCGATTAACCACCAGGAAGGAGTGCTATGGCTACTGCCAAGAAAGCAGCAAAGAAGCCTGCGAAGAAGCCGGCTGCAAAGAAGCCCGCAGCGAAGAAGTCCGCAGCGAAAAAACCCGCGGCGAAAAAAGCACCGGCCAAGAAGGCTGCACCGAAGAAAGCGGCCAAGAAGCCCGCCGCAAAGCGCAAGCCCAATGCGGCGTTCATGAAGGCGATGACCCCGTCGTCGACGCTGGCCGCGGTAGTCGGCAGCAATCCGTTGCCGCGCACCGAGGTCACCAAGAAGATCTGGGACTACATCAAGAAGAACAAGCTGCAGGATTCGATCAACAGGCGACTGATCAATGCCGACGACAAGCTGCGACAAGTCTTCGGCGGCAAGCGGCAGGTTTCGATGTTCGAAATGACCAAGCTGGTTTCGAACCACCTCAAATAGGCCACATCGGTCGGCTTGCCGCCGCGCGGCGAGCCGACACGCAGCGGTCCGATCATACGGCCGGCCATCGCTTAGCGATGTCCGGCCGTTAGTTTGTGGGCACAGCAGCGATCGATCGGCCCGTGGACCAGACGTCGGGTGATTGCGCGCTTCGGTGGCTATTTCGGCGCCTCGCGCTTCGGCCAGTCGTCCTCGTCATCGGGCAGGATGCGAATGACGCGCGTGCGCTTGCCTCCGCCGTAGCGCTCCATCCGGGTCTCCACCGGATACAACTCGAGAAGGCGCGTCCTTGCCTCGGCTTCGCTGTCGAACGTCAGGATTGCGCCGTCCGCGCCGCGCACGTCGCGCCAGATGCCGTTCGGCGCCTCGACCTCGATCTTGTATTTCAACGGTGCCGCCATCGTTTGAGTTCGCGGGAGATTTAGCCGGACGCGCCCGCCTGCAGCGCGCGTATACGCTCCTCGATCGGCGGATGGGTCGCGAACAGGGCCATGAAGCCGGAATGATCGGTAATGCCGAAGCCTGTCATCGACTTCGGCAGCTCGCCGGGCGGTAATCCGCCCAGACGCGCCAGCGCGTGCATCATCGGTTGCGGCGTGCCCAGCAGTCGCGCACTGCCGGCGTCGGCGCGAAATTCGCGGCGGCGAGAGAACCACGCGACGATCATGCTCGCCAACACGCCGAGCACGATCTGGGCGACGATCATCGTGATGAAATACCCGGGGCCGCTGCCGCGCTCGGTGCGAAAGATCATGCGGTCGACGAAAAACGCGACCACGCGCGACAGGAATACCACAAAGGTGTTGACCACGCCCTGGATCAGCGTCAGCGTGACCATGTCCCCGTTGGCGACGTGCGAAAGCTCGTGGCCAAGGACCGCTTCGATTTCTTCGCGCGACATCGAGCTCAGCAATCCGGTCGACACCGCGACCAGCGCCGAATTGCGAAACGCGCCGGTCGCAAACGCGTTCGGCTCGCCCTCGTAGATCGAGACCTCGGGCATGCCGACGCCGGCCTTATCGGCCAGCCGCTTGACCGTCGCCACCAGCCAGGCCTCGTTCTCGTTCTTCGGCGTGTCGATCACCTGGGCGCCGGTCGACCATTTGGCCATCGGCTTCGACATCAACAGCGAAATGATCGCGCCGGCGAAGCCGACGACGGCCGAAAAGACGAGCAACGCGCCGACATCGAGACCGT
>JBDTNP010000378.1:0-2257 GCA_039933695.1 Betaproteobacteria bacterium
TGGAGCAGACCAGCACGCTGTTCGGCGGCAACGCGCCGTTCATCGAGGAGCAGTACGAGACCTACCTGGGCAATCCGGGTGCCGTCAGCCCGGAATGGCGCGCGTATTTCGATTCGCTGCGCGGCGGCGCGCAGGACGTGCCGCAGGCGCCGATCGTGGAGTCATTCATCCAGCTGGCCAAGAACCGCCGGCTGGCCGCGCCGATGGTCGACGCGGCGGCGATGCATAAGCAGGTGCTGGTCCTGAGGCTGATCAGCAAATACCGCACCGTCGGATTCTTCCAGGCCGACCTCGATCCACTGCAGCGCGCCGAGCGTCCGTACATCGCCGATCTCGACGTCAAGACCTACGGCTTCACCGATGCCGATTTCGACACCGAGTTCGACATCGGCTCGTACAAGGGTGCGCCGCAGGGCGCAAGCCGGATGCGCTTGCGCGACCTGATCGCCGCGCTGCAGCAGACCTACTGCCGTACGTTCGGTGCCGAGTACATGTACATATCCGACACCACGCAAAAGCGCTTCATCCAGCAACGCCTGGAGCCGCTGCGCTCGCGCCCCAGCTACGCGCCGGAGTTTCGCCGCCACGTACTGGAGCGCCTGACCGCCGCGGAAACGCTGGAACGCTATCTGGGCACCAAGTACGTCGGGCAGAAGCGCTTTTCCGCCGAAGGCGGCGACACGATGATCCCGATGCTCGACCACCTGATCCAGAAGGCGGGCGCCGGCGGCGTGCAGGAAATGGTGATCGGCATGGCGCATCGCGGCAGGCTGAACGTGCTGGTCAACACGCTTGGCAAGATGCCGAAGGACCTGTTTGCCGAGTTCGAGGGCAGGCACGAGATCGACCTTCCGGCCGGCGACGTCAAATATCACCAGGGCTTTTCCTCCGACGTGGTCACGCCCGGCGGCCCGATGCACCTGACGCTGGCCTTCAACCCGTCGCACCTCGAGATCGTCGATCCCGTGGTCGAAGGATCGGTGCGCGCGCGCCAGGACCGCCGTAAGGACCCGACGTTCGACCAGGTGCTCGCGCTGTTGATCCACGGCGACGCGGCGATCGCCGGCCAGGGAGTCGTGCAGGAGACGCTCAACCTGTCGCAGACGCGCGGCTACCGCACCGGCGGGACGATTCATCTGGTCGTCAACAACCAGATCGGCTTCACCACGTCGGATCCGCGCGACACGCGCGGCACGCTGTATTGCACCGACGTCGCCAAGATGGTCGAGGCGCCGATATTCCACGTCAACGGCGACGACCCCGAAGCCTGCCTGCTGGCGATCGAGGTCGCGATCGAGTTCCGGCAGAAATTCGACAAGGACGTCTTCATCGATCTCGTCTGTTTCCGCAAACAAGGGCACAACGAGGCGGACGAGCCGATGATCACGCAGCCGCTGATGTACAAGCGCATCCGCGAGCACCCGGGTACGCGGGCGCGCTATGCCGAAAGGCTCGCCACGGAAGGCGTGATCAGCGCCGCCGACGCCGACGCGATGATCGGAACCTACCGCCAGGCGATGGACAAGGGCTTCCACACCAACACGACGATCCTGTCCAACTACAAGCCGCCGTTCGCCGTCGACTGGGCAAGGTTCGTCGGGCGGCACTGGGCCGACGAAGCGGACACGACGGTGTCGCGGCAGAGGCTGACCGAGCTCGCTGCGCGCGTGACCGATGTGCCGGCCAACTTCAAGCTGCATCCGCGCGTCGAAAAGGTGATCGCCGATCGGCGTGCGATGGGCGAGGGTACGTTGCCGCTCGACTGGGGCATGGCCGAAACGCTGGCCTATGCGACCTTGCTCGACCAGGGCTACGGCGTGCGACTGTCCGGCCAGGACACCGCCCGCGGGACCTTCTCGCACCGGCATGCGGTGCTGCACGACCAGAACCGCGAAAAATGGGACGCCGGCATCTGGGTGCCGTTGCAGCATATCCGGGAAGGCCAGCCCGACTTCGAAGCGATCGACTCGGTGCTGTCCGAGGAGGCGGTTCTCGGCTTCGAATACGGTTATGCGACCTCCGAGCCGAACAAGCTGGTCGCATGGGAAGCCCAGTTCGGCGACTTCGCCAACGGCGCGCAGGTCGTCATCGATCAATTCATCGCCGCCGGCGAGGTCAAATGGGGCCGCGTCTGCGGGCTGACCTTGCTATTGCCGCACGGCTACGAAGGCCAGGGCCCCGAGCACTCGTCGGCGCGGCCCGAGCGCTATCTGCAATTGTGCGCCGAGCACAACATGCAGGTCTGCGTGCCGACGAC
>JBDTNP010000379.1:0-2321 GCA_039933695.1 Betaproteobacteria bacterium
TGCGCGAGCAGACGCAGGCGCTGCTGGCGCGCAAGCAGATCGTCGAGACGCTGCAGTCGAACCGGACCGAGGCGGTGCACTTGCTCGATCAGCTGGTGCGGCAGCTGCCCGACGGGCTTTACCTGAAGTCGGTCAAACAGGTGGGATCGAAGGTGACATTGACCGGTTATGCGCAGTCGAACGCCCGCGTGTCGACGCTGATGCGCAGCATCGAGAGCTCGCCGTGGTTGACGGCGCCCGAGCTGATCGAGATCAAGTCGGTGCCGCTCGACAGACAGAAGGTCAACGAGTTTACATTGAGCCTGCAGATGAAGCGCCCGGCGGAAACGCCCGCGGTCGGCGGTAAGGTTCCGGCGGCTGCCGCGGCCAAGGCCCCGGCGACGGCGCCCCAAGCGAAGAGGCCGCCAACATGACCCTCGACGACATCCGCCGCCTCAATTTCCGCGAGGCGGGAAACTGGCCGCTGCTGCCGAAGATCGCAGTCCTCGGTCTGCTGGTCGTGCTGATCCTGCTGGCCGGCGCGTTCTTCGACTGGAAGGATCAGTTGGACGCGCTCGACCGGGCGCAGGAGGAGGAAGCGAAGCTCCGCGTCTCGTACACCGAAAAGAAAGCCAAGGCGGTCAACCTAGAGCTCTACGTTCAGCAGCTGAAGGAGATCGAGCAGGCCTTCGGCGCGCTGCTCAAGCAATTGCCGAACAAGAGCGAAATGGACGCGCTGCTCACCGACATCAACCAGGCCGGGCTCGGCCGCGGGCTGCAATTCGAGCTGTTCCGGCCGGCGACGCGCGAGAGGCTCGCCGAGTTCTATGCCGAATTGCCGATCACGGTGAAGGTCACAGGCACTTATCATGATATGGGAGCATTCGCCAGCGATGTGGCACAGCTTCCGCGAATCGTCACACTGAATGACATTGGCATCATCAACGACAAGGGCACGCTGGTGATGGACGCCACCGCCAAGACTTTCCGCTACCTCGACGAAGACGAGATCGCCAAGCAACGGAAGTCGGCCAAGGACGCCGGCAAGGGCAAGAAATGAACCCGCGATTCGCCGCTTGTGGCGTCGCCGCCATCCTCGTTACCGCGTGCGGCGGCGAGAGCCATCAGGACTTGCGCGCCTGGATGCAGGATCAGGGCAAGGGAGTCAGGGGCAAGCTCGATCCGCTGCCGCAGGTGAGGCCGTACGAGCCGTTCACGTACAACGCCTTCGACCTGGCCGACCCGTTCAAGCCGCGCAAGATCGAGCCGGTCAAGGGAGGCAGCAAGCTGGCACCGGATCTGAACCGGCGCAAGGAGCCGCTCGAAGCCTATCCGCTGGAATCGCTGCAGATGGTCGGCACGCTGCAGCGTGGCAAGAGCACGTACGCGCTGGTCAGAACGACCGAGAGGGACGTCTACCAGGTCAAGGTCGGAAACTACATGGGTCAGAACTTCGGCGTCATCGTCAGCATCGGGGACGGCGACATTCAGCTCAAGGAACTGGTGCAAGACGGTGCTGGCGACTGGACGGAACGAACCAGTAAGCTCCAGCTCGCCGAGGCGGACACAAGACAGGAGCGACGCAGATGAGATCCACGCGATCCACAGAAGCGAAACGCGAGCATTGGCTGAAAGGGGTCGCCATTGCCGCCTTTGCGTCGCTGCTTCTGCTCAATGTCGGTGCGGCATTGGCGCAGACCGCGAACAGCATCGAGAACCTCACGGTCTCCAAGGGCAGCTCGGGCCGCACGATCGTCCGGTTCACGCTGAAGGCGCCATTGCCCAATCCACCGGCCGGCTTCGCGATCAACAATCCGCCGCGGATCGCGCTTGATTTTCCCGACACCGGCAACGGCATGGGTCGCTCGGCGCAGGAGGTCGGCGATCCGGCGTTGCGCAGCGTCAATGTCGTGCAGGCGGGCAATCGCACGCGCGTCGTCTTCAACCTGAACAAGCCGCAATCGTTCGAAACCCAGGTCGAAGGCAACACCGTCGTCGTCACGCTGAGCGAGACGGCGGCCGTTGCCGCAGAAACGCCGACGGTATCGCGCTTCGCCGAGGCACGCCCCGGCGAGGCCGCGCATGCGCTGCGCGACATCGACTTCCGGCGCGGGCGCAACGGCGAAGGACGGATCATTGTCGATCTATCGGATACGACGACCGGGATCGACATCCGGCAGCAGGGCAAGACGCTGATCGTCGATTTCATCAAGACTTCGCTGCCGCGCAATCTCGAGCGCAGGCTCGATGTCGGCGACTTCGCCACGCCGGTGATGACGATCGATACGTTCAACCAGGGCGGCAACACGCGGATGGTGATCGAGCCGAAGGGCCTGTGGGAG
>JBDTNP010000380.1:0-9162 GCA_039933695.1 Betaproteobacteria bacterium
GCTGAGCCTCTATGCCATCTATCCGCCGACCCGGCATCTGTCGGTCAAGGTGCGCGCGTTCGCCGACTTCCTGCGCGAGCGTCTTGCGACAGCCGATTGGGCGCTCAAGCCTGCCGGCGCCGTCGGTGAGCGTCGCCCGCGGCGCTAAGCGAGCCGGATCAGGGGAGCTTGAGCTTGCCCGGCGCCGGCGGCAGGCCGCCGCTTAAGCCCGGGCTTGAACCGGGCACCAGGATCGACGACGACGCCTGGCGGCGCATTTCCTGCAGCTCCCGCATCGCGCGCTCGACGCCCTCCTTGGCTGCGTCGGCGTATTTCTGCACCGCTTCGCCCAGCGTCGCCGCCGGGATGTCGAAACTGATCGGCAGCGGCCCGACGTTGGTGAGGATCTGAGCTTCGCCGGTATAGATCGTGGCTCGGGTCTGGTCGGGACCGCCATCGCGAGTCACCGGAACGAGGACGCGAATGGTGCCGGCAGCACGATCGGTATAGATTTCTTCGCGGTAGAGCGAAGTGGCGTCCATTTTCATGTCCGCCGTGCGCAGTCCGGGATCGCTGGCCATGGGAACGTCCTTGTCGTCGAATCGAACCGACAAGGATACTAAAAAGGGCGCGCCTTGTGCCGCAGCCGGCCGGTGCGCCGGCCGAGCTCCCGTTCGACGTCGCGGAATGCGCCGGCGTTACAGACTGTTACATTGATAAGCGCTGAATTTGCCCCACATACACTCTGACGGTAAGCCGAACTTCATTTGGTGCGTTTAAGTCTAAGGGTTGGATTCGATATGGAGGGTCTCGTGAAAAAATTTCTTATCGCGGCAGCAGCCGCATTGGCATTGGCTACCGTCGCCACCACGGCGTCGGCGCAGCATCGTGAAGGTTCGCAGGGTGGGGGCAGCTGGCGTGGCGGCAGCAGCTGGCAAGGCGGCGGCAGCTGGCACGGCGGCAGTCACTGGGGTGGCTGGCACGGGAGTCGCATCGGGCTTTCCCTCGGCTTTGGCTTTCCCTACTATTACTGGGGCCCGGGCTATTACCCGTACGCGTACGCCTACCCGTACCCGTACGGCTATTACGACGGTTATTCGTCGTATGACGATGCCGCGCCGCAGACGTATATTCAGCGCGACAGCGGCGATGCGATTGCGCCGCCTGCCCCGGCGCAGCGCAGCCAGTATTCGTACTACTGCACCAATCCCGCCGGTTACTACCCACAGATCGCCAACTGCCCGTCCGGCTGGTTGACGGTCGTTCCGAATAGTGCGCCGCGCACGGCGCCGCCCCCCCGTTGACACGTGAGGAAGCGATGAATGCCATAAAGCGTTATCTTCCCTTGACTGCGGCCCTATTGCTCGGCGCCTGCGTCACCGTGCCGACGGGCCCCAGCGTCGTCGCGCTGCCGGGGAACAACAAGAGCTTCGACCAGTTCCAGGCCGATGCCTTTGCGTGCCAGCAGTTTGCGCAGCAGTCCGTCGGCGGCTCCGCCGAACGGGCGAACAACTACGCCGCCTCGAGCGCAATCGCCGGGACGGCGATAGGCGCCGCCGCGGGCGCCATCATCGGATCGGCATCCGGCAACGCCGGCCCTGGCGCGGCGATCGGCGCGGGGACCGGACTCCTGGTCGGCAGCGCTGCCGGCAGCAACGCCTACGGCGCCGGTTATTACCAGATCCAGCGCCGGTATGACGGTGCCTATATGCAATGCATGTACGCGAAGGGCAATCAGATCCCGGTTCGCGGCCCCGCACGCTATCGCGTGCCGCCGCCTGCATATTACGGGCCGCCGGCCGGTTGAGCCGCCGGCAATCGCTGCGAACACGGGCCCGATGCGTCGGGCCCGTTTTTTTTTGCGCTCGATCTACGGCGGGCTGGCTCGCCGCGGACCCCGTCAGGCGCCATCAGGCATAATCCTCTGCGCGCGGTGCGGGCTCGAGCCGCTGGGGGATGGGTGATCGCTGGCGCAACAAAGCGAATGCGTTGGGCGCTCTTGCTGTTGGCGCTGGTGTCCACTTGCGCCGCCGTCGCCGCGGACCCGAACAAGGTGCTCCGCGTCGCGTTGCCCGACGTCGATACGCTCGATCCGCAGCAGGCGACGACGATTCCGGCGCAGCGGGTCATCCAGGCGATCTACGAAGGGCTCTACAACTGGGACTATCTGAATACGCCGGCTGGACTGGTGCCGGTGACGGCGAGCGCGGCGCCGGAAATCTCCGACGGCGGCAAGACCTGGCGGATCAACCTCAAGCCGGGAATTCATTTCACCGACGACCCGGCGTTCCACGGCAAGGCGCGCGAGCTCGTCGCCGACGACTACATCTACTCGATGAAGCGCCGGCTCGATCCGAACCTGAGCCGCGGCGGCGACACCGTCATGACCGACCTCATCATCGGCGCACGGACGGTCGTCGATGCCGCCAAGCGGCCGGGAGCGAAATTCGACTATGACCGTCCGATCGAGGGACTGCGCGCGCCAGGCCGCTACGCGCTGGAGATCAAGCTCAATGCGATCAATTACCCGTCGGTGCAGGTTTTCCTGACGGTGCAGGCGGTCGCGCGCGAGGTGGCCGAGGCAGCGGGCGGCGACATCCGCACGCGTGCCGTGGGAACCGGTCCGTATCGGCTGCGCGAGTGGAAGCGCGGCTCCAAAATTCTGCTCGAAGCCAATCCGAACTATCGGGCGCTGCGATTTCCGGCAAGCAGCAACCCGGCGGATGCCGAGCTGGTGCGCAGCATGCGCGGCAGGACACTGCCGCAGATCGGCGTCATCGACATCAGCATCATCGAGGAAGACACGACGCTGCTGCTCGAGTTCGAGCGCGGCGCGCTCGACTATGTCGAGCTCCGCGCCGAGATAGCCAACCGTCTTCTCGCCAACGACAAGCTGAAGCCCGAATACGCGGCGCGTGGCATCGTCCGCCATGCGCGGCTCGAGCCGTTTCTCTTCTTTGTCGATTTCAACATGATCGATCCGGTCGTCGGCGGCATGAGCAACGACAAGATCGCGCTGCGGCGGGCGATCGCGATGGGACTGAACACGCAGAACCTGATCGACGTGGTGTACGCCGGGCAGGGGCAACCGGCCAACCAGATGATTCCTCCGGGTGTCAGCGGCCATGACCCGGAGGCGCCGGCGAAGTCGCTGTACGACCCAGCAGCGGCGCAAGCGCTGCTCGACCGTTTCGGCTACAAGAACCGCGACGCCGACGGATATCGCCAAATGCCGGACGGCAAGCCGCTGACGGTCGTGCTGTCGCTGCGTGCCGCGGCGATATCGCGCGAAACGCAGACCTTGTGGAAAAGGGACATGGACGCGATCGGCATCCGGATCGATTTTCGCGTCGCGCCGTTCCAGGATTTCGTCAAGGACCTGATCGCCGGCAAATACCAGATGTCCGCTGCAGGGTTCGGCGGCATTCCGACCGGCGACGGCATCCTCGAGCTGCTCGACAGCAGGCAGCCGCCGTTCGCCAACCAGTCGCGGTTCAAGTCGGCGGAATACGATCAATGGGTCGATCGATTCCTGCGCACTCCGACGCCGTCCGAGCAGGTCGCTGCCGCGCGCCGCATGAACGAGATGGCGCGCGTCTACATGCCGCTGCTTCCGACGATATTTCGCCGCGAGAACGATTTCGTCCAGCCGTGGCTGCTGGGCTTCAGACCGCAGGTGTTCAGCACCTACTGGCAATTCATGGATATCGACCTCGACCGCCGGAAGCGGGCCGGTTAGCGCTTACCGGGCGCTCGAAGCAATCGACCTTGTTGCGCCTTGCGCGCCGAAGGGAATTCGATGGACGACAGACCACGGCTGGTGGCGCCGGACGGCGCCTGCGACTGTCACATGCACGTGTACGACCGTCGCTACAAGCCGGCGCCGACGGCGCTTTTTCCGCCTCCCGATGCGCCGGCGGACGCCTATAGCGTCGTGCAGCGGCAACTGGGGTTGACGCGCGCGGTCGTCGTCCAGCCGAACGCGTACGCGTTCGACAACGCCTGCACCGAAGACGCGATCGTCCGCTTCGGTGCGAATGCACGAGGCGTGGCGACGATACGGCCGGACACCGCCGAGGCCGAAATCGGGCGCTTGGCG
Organism: Betaproteobacteria bacterium; assembly: GCA_039933695.1. Classification (GTDB taxonomy): domain Bacteria; phylum Pseudomonadota; class Gammaproteobacteria; order Burkholderiales; family Casimicrobiaceae; genus PALSA-1003. The sequence continues at coordinate 4,079 of JBDTNP010000380.1, forward strand.
CGCGCCGGGTTTCGCGGCGCACGCTGCTTCATGCTCAAGGGCGGCCTTTTGTCCTGGGACGATGTCGATGCGATTGCCTCACGCGTCGCGCCGTTCGGCTGGCATCTGCAGCTGCAGCTCGATGGCCGCGATTTGCCGCTGTATGCGGCGCGAATCGGGCGCCTGCCGGCGGAGGTGGTCATCGACCACAACGGCAAATTCCTCGAGCCGGTTCCGCCTTCGCATCCGGCGTTTCGCGCGCTGCTCGCACTGCTCGACGGCGGGCGTTGCTGGGTCAAGCTGTCGGCGCCGTACGAAACTTCGAAATCGGGTCCGCCCGCCTACGACGACGTCAGCGCACTGGCGCGCGCGCTGGTCGTGGCGCATGCGGAGCGTTGCGTCTGGGCGAGCAACTGGCCGCATCCGAACATCCATCCGTCGCCGTCGACGGTCGCCATGCTCGATCTGCTGCTCGACTGGGCGCCGGACGAAGCGACCCGGCGACGGATCCTGGTCGGCAATCCGGCGCGCCTGTACGGCTTCTGATTGCGCGGCGTGCGACCAGTGGCGACTGCCCGCGAGTTCCGGTAGATTGCGCGATTCACTCGAATAACCGAGGAGCACGAGCGATGCGAACTTTTGTGAGGTGGCTCGCCGGCGCTTTGCTGCTTGCAACCGCTGTGGCCGCGCCGGCGCAGGATTATCCGACCCGGCCGGTCAAGATCATCGTGCCGTTCGCGGCCGGCGGTCCGGCCGACATCTACGCCCGCTTCATCGGCCAGCGGCTGGAATTGGCCCTCGGCCAGCCTTTCATCATCGACGATCGTCCCGGCGCGGGGTCGGTGATCGGCACCGATGCCGTGGCCAAGAGCGCGCCGGACGGCTACACGTTGCTGGTGATGTCGAACACGCAGACCGTCAACGAGTCGCTGCTGCCGAACAAGCCTTACGCGCTGATGCGCGATTTCGTGCCGGTCGCGCCGGTCAACTATTCCGATCTGGTGCTGGTCGTGCATCCGGCGGTGCCGGCGAAGACTCTCGGCGAGCTGATCGCGCTCGCCAAATCGAAGCCGGGCAAGCTCAACTATGCGTCGTCCGGGCCCGGCACGCCTTACCACATGGCGGGCGAGCTGTTCAAGGCGTTGGCCGGCGTCGATATCGTGCACATTCCGTACAAGGGCAGCTCGCAGGCCCGCACCGATACGCTCGGCGGGCAGGTCGACATGATGTTCGACGCGGTGACCACGATGAGCGAGTTCGCGCGCGCGGGCAAGGTTCGCGCGCTGGCGACCAGCGGCAAGGTGCGCTCGTCGGTCCTTCCCGACGTGCCGACGCTGGCCGAAGCCGGCGTTCCCGGCTACGAAGCGGTGCTCTGGCTGGGGATCATCGCGCCGAAAAACACGCCGCCGGAAATCGTGCGGCGGCTCAACGCCGAGATCACCAAAATCGCCGCCAATCCCGCTGTCCGCGACGAGTGGGCGAAACAGGGCGCCGTCGCGATGACGATGACGCCCGACGAGTTCAGCCGCTATCTGACCGACGACATCGCCAAATGGGAGCGTATCGTCAGGATCTCCGGCGCGAAGCCCGACAAGTGAGGCGCGCGACAATCGCGCGCGTGCCGGCGAACAAAACACAGCGATGCCGAATCTGCACGTCCTTAGCGCGGGCGCCGCGCAAAGCCTGATCGAAACGCTGCAGCAGGAGTTCGCCGCTGGCGACGGCATCGAGATTCGCGCCAGCTTTCATCCGGTCGGCGCGACGATGGAAAAGCTCCTTGCCGGCGAACCTTGCGACGTCGTTGTGCTGACGGCGGTGCTGCTGGACGAGCTGGCGCAAGGCGGCGATGTCCGCCCGGAATCGATCGCGCCGCTCGGGCGCGTGCACACGGCGATCGCCGTGCGGGAAGGCGACGCGGTGCCCGACGTGTCGACGCCGGCCGCGCTGCGCCGGCTCTTCCTCGCCGCGGACGCGATCTATCTGCCCGATGTCGAGCGCTCGACCGCCGGCGCGCATTGCGCGGCGATCTTGCGCAGTATGGGTATCGGAGCCGAGACCGCGCCGAATTTCAGGGATGGGTCGAACGGCGTGGCCGCAATGCGCGAGCTCGCGCAAAGCCGCGCCGTGCATCCGGTCGGCTGCACGCAGGTCACCGAGATCGCACTCACCCCGGGAGTCACGCTGGTCGGGCCGCTGCCGGGACAGTTCGAGCTTGCCACGCTGTATTGCGTCGCCGTCGCGGCGCGCGCGCAGCAGCCGGAATCGGCGACCCGCTTCGCGGCGCTGCTCGCGGGCCCCGCCGCGTCCGAGCTGCGCCGCCGCTGCGGCTTCGACACCTGACCACACACCGAACGCAAGCGCGAGGCCGCGCGCATCGCTTACACTAGCGTCGCTTTTCGTCACCGCGCCCCGCGATGTCCGCCGCACCGCTTCGCCTGATCGCCCATCTCGACATGGATGCGTTCTACGCATCGGTCGAGTTGCTGCGCTATCCGGAGCTTCGCGGCCGGGCGGTCGTGATCGGCGGCGGCCGCCGCCACCAGCCGGAAGAGACCGTCGATCCGCACACCGGACGAGTCGAGCGCCGCTTCGCGACCTTGCGCGGCTACGCCGGCCGCGGCGTGATTACCACCGCGACCTACGAGGCACGCGCGTTCGGGCTGCACTCGGCGCTCGGGCTGATGAAAGCGGCGCAGCTCGCCCCGGACACGATCCTGCTGCCGGTCGATTTCGATGCCTATCGCCGATACTCCCGCCTGTTCAAGGCTGCGGTCGGCGCGATCGCGCCGGAAATCGAGGATCGCGGCATCGACGAGATCTTCGTCGATTTGACCGGTATCGTCCGTCCTGGCGCAGGCGGCGCGGACGACGGGTGGCCGCGCGCACGCGACACAGGCCTGGCGCTCAAGCAGGCGGTGCGCCGCGCGACAGGACTGTCGTGCTCGATCGGGATCGCGCCCAACAAGCTGCTGGCCAAAATCGCGTCCGAGCTCGACAAGCCCGACGGCCTCACGCTGCTGCCGATGGACGAGATCGCCGCGCGCGTCTGGCCGCTGCCGGCGCGCAAGATCAACGGCATCGGCCCGAAGTCCAGTGCGCGACTGCAAGCATTGGGCATACGTACGATAGGCGAGCTCGCGGCCGCCGACACCGCGCTGCTGCTCGAGCATTTCGGCGCGCATTACGGCGCGTGGATGCACGAGGCTGCGCACGGCCGTGACGAACGACTGGTGGTCACCTACAGCGAGCCGCAATCGATCAGCCGCGAGACGACATTCGATCGCGACCTGCATCCCTCGCGCGACCGAGACGAGCTTTCCGCCATTTTCGACGAGCTCTGCGCCGGGGTCAGCGACGATCTCAAGCACAAAGGTTATGTCGGCAGGACGATAGGCCTCAAGCTCCGCTACGACAATTTCAAGACGCTGACGCGCGACCGGACGATTCCCCAGCCGACGCAGGACGCGCGCACGATCCGGCGCGCCGCCGGCGAATGCCTGAAGCGCGTGCCGCTGGACCGCCGCATTCGCCTGCTCGGCGTCAGAATCGGCGCGCTCTGCCGTGCCGACGAGGCGGCGCGTCCGGTGACGATCGCCGCCGAAGAGCCGACGCGAAACCTGTTCGAGTAGCGCCTGCAACTAGACGCGCGGCGCCGCGTTGGCCTCGATCCACTTTTCGAACAGCTGCAGGAACTTCTTCAGGAACTCGCGTGTGTCATCGCTGGTCAGCGCGCCCTTGTCGTCGAACAGCTTGGCCGCATTCCCGATGTAGGCCTCGTGCGGCAGCGCCGGCACGTTGAGAAAGACCAGCGACTGGCGCAGCTGGTGGTTGGCGCCGAACGCGCCGATCGCTCCGGGCGAGACGCTGATCACTGCGCCGGGCTTGCCGTTCCACGCGCTCTTGCCGTAAGGACGCGAGCCGGCGTCGATCGCATTCTTCAATACGCCGGGCACGCCGCGGTTGTATTCGGGCGTCACGAACAGCACCGCGTCGGCGCGCGCGATGCGCTCCTTGAACGCGGTGACCGCCGCCGTGGGAGTCGCGTCGAGATCCTGGTTGTACAGCGGCAGCTGGTCGATCTCCACGATTTCGAGCTTCAGCGTGGCCGGCGCCATCGCGGCAATCGCCTTGGCCATTTTTCGGTTGAACGATTCCTTGCGCAGGCTGCCGACGATCACCGCGACGTCGCGGGGGGATCTCATGGCGTTCCTTTCGTGGGGTGGGGCGACCGACCGTTTGCCGGTGCGGATTTATTTCGTGCGGTGCGGCGGAACGACGACGTCGGTGGCGCTGTCGATATCGTTCAGCGCCGTATTGAGCATCGACAGCGCCTGCTCCATTCGCCCCGCCGCCAGCGCGTCCCTGACTTCGACGATCAGCTGGCGCAGCGTCTGCTCGTAGGCTTCCGCCTGCTCGAGCTCGGCGACCAGGCGTTCGTTCTCGGCTGCTGCGGGGAGATCGTTTTCGGAGGTCATGGCCTGGCAAAAGGCGTTTCGCACCGGCCCTTGGTCGGCCGGAATCACAGTTGCAGTAAACGCGGCAACGTCCGCGCCGTCAACGTCCATTGCTTGCGGCGCGTTTGTCTTGACTCCTTCCCGGATCGATCGAAGCAGCCGGTACATGTAATGGACTTCGCCTTGCGCAAACCGTTCCTCCGACGCCTGGCGATCGCCCTGGCGATGGTCGTCGTGCTGACCGCCTGCGGCACCGCCGCCTTCCAGCACGAGGAGTCCCGGCTCACCTTTCGCGTCGTCCGCGAAACGCCCGGGTGGTATACCGGCATGCCGGACGGCGTCCAGGAATTCGATCTGCCGGTGGCGGCAGGCGGCGAAGCCGTCGAGCATATCCATGCCTGGTGGTGGCCCGCGGCCGGCGGCAGCCCCCACGCGCCCGCGATCCTGTACCTGCACGGCGCCCGCTGGAGCCTCACCGGCCAGCTGTTCCGCATCCAGGAGCTGCGCGATTTCGGTTTTTCGGTGCTGGCGATCGACTATCGCGGATTCGGCAAGAGCGATGGCGACACGCCGACCGAAAAGTCGGTGTACGAGGATGCCCATGTCGCCTGGAACTGGCTGGCGGCGCGGCAGCCCTATCCGGGGCGGCGC
>JBDTNP010000381.1:0-6813 GCA_039933695.1 Betaproteobacteria bacterium
GTCTGCGGCATGGCGCGCGCGCTGCAGGACCGCCAGACCGACGCTTCGTCGCGCAGGGTGATGCCGATCCTGATGCACGGCGACGCTTCGTTTTCCGCGCAAGGCATCGTGACCGAAACGCTGAACCTCTCGCAAACGCGCGGCTACGGTGTCGGCGGCACGCTGCATCTGATCCTCAATAACCAGATCGGGTCGACGGTGTCGCATCCACGCGACTCTCGGTCGACGCTGTCGTGCGCGGACGTCGCGAGAGCCGTTGATGCGCCGATCGTCCACGTCAACGCCGACGATCCGGAGGCGGTCGTCTTCGCCGCACGCCTGGCGACCGGGTTCCGCGCCACGTTCGGCGCAGACATCGTCGTCGACCACGTCGGCTATCGGCGTCACGGCCACTTCTTCCGCGATGATCCGACGATCACGCAACCGGCGATGCAGCGCCGGATCCGGCGCCATCGCAGCGTCGTGAGCCTGTACGCCGAACAGCTGTCGCGCCGCGGCATCGCCGGCGAGGAGGTCGCCGCCACGCTCGGGGCCGAAGCGACGGCAGCGATGAAAGCACAGGCACCAGGCAACGCCGCCGCGACGACGCTGGTCGGCGCCTCGCCCTCGGCATCACAGAGCAAGCCGGTCCGCACGACGATTCCGCTCGGGCAGCTGCGAGCGATGATCGATCGTCTGGCCGCGGCGCCGCCGGGTTTTGTCCAGCATGCCGAACTGCGAAAAATGCTCGACGACTGGCGGATGGTGGCCTGCGGCGAAGATCGCCCGGTCGATTGGCGCCTGGCCGAGAACCTCGCCTACGGCACGCTGCTGGCGAATGGATTCAACGTTCGACTGTCAGGTCTCGACGTCGGACGCGGAACCTTCGTCCACCGGCAGCACGTCTGGCACGACCAGGACGCCGACACCGATTGGCAGAATCTGCACGTCCCGCTGCGCCATGTTGCCGAAGGCCAGGGCACATTCTCGATTTTCGAGTCGCCGCTGTCGGAGGAAGCCGTCGTCGGCTTCGAATACGGCTACAGTCTCAAGTGCGGACGAGACCTTGTCGTATGGGAAGCCCAGTTCGGCGACTTCGTCAACAATGCCCAGGTCATCATCGATCAGTACATCGCGTCCGGCGAAGCCAAATGGGGCTACGAGAGCGGCCTGGTGCTCCTGTTGCCACACGGGCATGACGGCTGGGGCCCCGAACATTCGTGTGCATTCCTGGGGCGGTTCCTGCAGCTGTGCGCGGCTGGCAGCATGAACGTAGTGATGCCATCGACCGCTGCGCAGATGTTCCACCTGCTTCGTCGCCAGGCGCTCACCGAGCATCGTCAGCCGCTGATCGTGATGACGCCCAAGCCGTGGCTATACGGCGTTCGGCCGTCGTACTCTCCTCTGCGCAGGCTCGCGGACGACGAATTCCATCCGCTGCTAAGCGAAGACCGCGACGCCGACCACGAGGCGGTTTCCCGTGCGATCGTTACCAGCGGCAAGCTGTACTACGATCTGGCGAACGAACGCGAAAAAATGGGGCTTCGGAACCTGCCGGTGCTGCGCGCCGAGCAACTCCACCCGTTTCCTGCGGATGCGCTGGCGACCGAGCTTCGGCGGTTCCGGCAGCTGAAGCATGTGATCTGGGCCCAGGAAGAGGCCAGGAATCATGGCGCCTGGCATCTGGTCCGCGATCAACTCGAGAGCGCGTTGCCGCCCGGCGTGACGCTGCACTACGCGGGGCGTGCCGCATCGGCATCCACCGCGGCGGGCAGCGCAGCCTTGCATGCGGTCGAACAGCGTCAGATCGTAGCCGCTGCGCTCGAGATGCCCGGACCCTGACGCCCTGGGGGGAAAACCGCAGCTAGCAGAGCGGAGCGCGGCCCTCGCCTACATCGCCTTTTCGCTCTCGTCGGTCCCGGGGCGAGACAACAGATAGGTGTGCGACGCCTGGGCGAACGACATGAACGCGGCGGGCTCCATCGGCCGGGCGAACAGAAAGCCCTGAAGCACGTCGCAGCCGTGCTTCACCAGGAAGTCGGCCTGCGCCCTCGTTTCGACGCCTTCGGCGACGGTCTTCAGATGCAGGCCTTTCGCGAGGCCGATCGTCGCTCGCACGATCGAGGCGTTCGCCTCGCTGGTCATCACGTCGGCGATGAACGTCCGGTCTATTTTCAGCGTATCGAGCTGAAAGCCCTTCAGGTAGCTGAGCGACGAGTATCCGGTGCCGAAATCATCGAGGGCGATCGCCACGCCCAGCGACTTGAGCTCGGCAAGAGTCGCCTTGCTGCTCGCAAGATCCTCCATCAGCAGCGATTCGGTCAATTCCAGCTCGAGGCTTTCCGGAGCGAACCCGGTGTCCTCGAGCACCTTCCTGATCGTGCTCGCCACGTTCTCCTGCCGGAACTGCCTGCTGGAGAGATTGACCGAGAGCGCGATTCGCGGCAGTCCGCGTCCGTACCAGGCATTCATCTGGCTGCACGCCGTGCGCAATACCCATTCGCCGATCGCGCCGATCAGACCGGTCTCTTCCGCCATCGGGATGAACTGCGCGGGTGCGACCATGCCGTACTCGGGGTGATTCCAGCGCAGCAAGGCTTCGACGCCCGCGAGTCGCCCGGTCTTGGCGGAAATCAGCGGCTGGTAATGCAGCAGCAGCTCGTTCTTCTCGATCGCATTGAACAGCGCGTTCTCCATCGAAAGGCGGCTCTGCGCGCCGGCGCTCATGTCCAGGCTGTACACCATCAGGCAATCGCCGCCGCGCGCTTTCGCCCTGTACATCGCGACATCGGCGTTCTGCAGCAGCGTCTCGGAGGCCGTGCTCGAGTCCACCGAGATGCTGATCCCGATCGATGCGGTGATATGCAGGTCGTGATCTTCGACGCCAAACGGCTGTTTCAGTGCGGTCAGGCATCGCTCGGCCACCGTAACGGCGCTGCTGCTGTCCTGAACGCCGGGCAGCAGCAGGACGAATTCATCGCCGCCCCATCGCGCAAGCGTGTCGCACTCCCGGATGCAGGTCTTGAGCCTGGCTCCGACCAGCTTCAGCAGCACGTCTCCCATCCCGTGCCCGAGCGTATCGTTGATGTTCTTGAAGCGGTCGATGTCGATCATCAGCATCGCAAGCAACGAGCCCTCGCGGCGCGCCTGCGCCAGCCCGCCCGCAAAGCGCTCGTCGAGCAGGAAGCGGTTCGGCAAGGCCGTCAAATGATCGGTGCGCGCCAATTCATGCAGGCGCTCCTCCATCCGCTTGCGATCGCTGACGTCGCGCGAGATGCAGAGAATGCGTTGCGTTTCCTCGCCGGCGGCATTCTTCATCCGCTGCAGCGTCGTCTCCAGCCATAGATAATGCTGATCCGCGCGGCGCGCCCGGTACATGATCGTCGCCAGCGACTTGCTCTGCGCGGCTTCCGCGACGGCGGTGCGAACGGTGCTGAAGTCGTCGGGATGAACGAATTCGCACAGCGAGTGGCCGAGCAGATCCTCAGGCCGGATGCCGAGGATGCTGCTCGAGACGGGCGACGCGTAGACAATCGTCCCATCAGATGCGTGCTTGGTAATCAGATCGGTAGAATTCTCCGTGATCAGCTGGTACTTCTGCATCGTCTCGATCAGAGCGTCTTCGCGTTCGCGCAGGCGAGCGGTCAGGCGGTTGAACGCACGGCGCAGTGCGCGAATCTCGCCGCCGCCCGCGCGGCCGGTCAACGGAGCAATTCTCTCGGTGTGCGCCGAGTAGTTCTTCAGGTGATCGGTCAGGACCACCAGCGGGCGCATCAGATAACGCGTCAGAATCCAGATCGACAGCACGACCACGACCGATGCCAGCAGCAGCAGCTGGACGAAATGCCAGGTCAGTTCTTGAATCGCCAGGAACGCCTCTTCTTTCGGATATACAGCGGCGACGATCCAGTTCGACGACGGAACCCGCTTGTACGTGACGATCGCCTGACGACCGTCGGATTCGAGCGCTTCCTCGGTTCCTTCGAAGCCTTCGAGCGCACGTTCGAACAGAGGATTGACCCCGGGAGCGAAAGCGCGCTGCGACAGCCGATCCCGGTCCGGATGCATGATCAGCCTGCCGTCCGCGGTGACGATGTACAGGTACCCGGTCTTGCCGATCACGGTCGTGGCGATCTTGCCCAGCATCCCCGGACGCGTCAGGCCGAGACTGCCGGTCAGGATCGCGACCATGTGCCCGTCCTTGTCGACGACCGGCGCGGTTGCGACCAGCACCATGTTCGAATCGCCGACGTTGGTGACGAACGGCTCCGAGATGACCGGTTGTCGCGTGCTGATCGTATCGCGAATGTATTCGCGCTCCGACGCGTTGCTGCCTCGCCGGTTGGGGCGAAACGGGCGCTCGGCGATCTCGATGCCTTCGGCGGTGAAAAGGAAAATCGAACGGTCGACGACGGCGAACAGGCCGGTCGAGGTGTCCAGGTAATGCTGCGCAGCGTCGGACGACTCGAGGTCGGCGGCGGTGATCTCGCTGGCGCTGAGCTTCAACGCCGTTTGCAAGGTCAGCAGCTTCTGGTCCAGGTTGTCGGCGATGCGCACGACCAGCGTGTTCTGGTCGGCGACCATGACGTTCCACATCTGCTGACGGAAAGATTGCAGCGTCGCCATTCCGATCGCCAGAATGGTGACCAGGAACAAAAGAGACGTTGCAATCGACGTCTTGGTCGCCAGGGTGACCTGCGCCGGCTTTCGCAACAGCGAACGAAGTCTGTCTGTATGGTACAAAGGTTAGCGCCTTGAGTTCGACTCCCCTTCCACAGCAAGACCTGTGCCGAACGATCCGCCGGCGGCAAACAGGGTGGGAAAGACGGGTATCGGGTCGATACTTGCCGCTGCCTGACACTTCACTACGTTTTTGCGCCGACCCGTCGCGGCGTGACGCCCCCGGGGCCACGGCAGGCGCGTGCTACACTCGATTCGCCTTCGCCCGCCCTTCTCCGCATGCAACTCACGCTGGTCGTCCCGGGATTGCTCGACCTCGCGGACACCGAGCCGGCGCGCACCGACAGCGAGGGCGCCGCGGTCGCGCGGCTGTTGGCGACCAGCCCGCCCGCCGCATCGCACGACGGCGCAATCGGCATCGCCTGCGACGCGCTGGGCATGATCAAGCAGCGCGACTGGCCGATCGCGCCACTGCTCGCCATCGCGGCGAATCTCGATCCCGGCGATGCCTACTGGCTGCTGGCCGAGCCGGTGAGCCTGCTCGTCGGTCAGCTCGATGTGCGGCTTGGCGCCATCGTGGACGACCTTTCGGCGGCCGAGGCGGAGGCGCTGGTGGCGACGTTGAACGCACATTTTGCCGGCGACGGACTGCGCTTTGTTGCCGCAAGCCCCGCGCGCTGGCTGGTCGCCGCCACCAGCGTGCAGCAACTCTTTACGCATCCGGCGAGCGATGCCGTCGGCGCGCCGATAGCCCCGTTCCTGCCCGACGGCCCGGACGCGCCGCGCTGGCGACGGTGGCAAAGTGAAATGCAGATGCTGCTGTTTGCCCATCCGGTCGCCGGCGAGCGCGAGCGGCAAGGCCGCGCGGCGGTCAACGGCGTCTGGCTGTCGGGGGGCGGCGTGCGCACAGGCGCGCAGCCAGCGCCGAAGCTCGCGTCGCTGTACGCCGATTCGCCGCTCCCGAGCGATCTCGCGCGCGCCTGCGGCGTAGCGGTCGCAGCCGCGCCACGATCGCTGGCCGACTGGATCGGCGCCGGGCCCAAATCGCCGTCGCTGGTCTGGCTGCCGGCGATCAAGGCGAACGATGCACTGCCAGCGCTCGCCGCGCTCGGCCGCGACTGGGCGGATCCGCTCTGCGCAGCGGTCGCTGCGAGGACGGCGCTCGAAGTACGCGTCGCGATATCCGGTCGCGGCCGCGCGTTGTCCTTTGCGCCGCGTCGGCCCTCGCTCGCCGCGCGTTGGCGCGCCCGTTTCGCACCGGCCACGCTGTCGACGCAGCTGGCTGGGGCCGGACGCTGAATGGAAATAACGCGCCGCAATGTGCCCGGGGCCGCGGCGACGCTCGGCGCGGCGGGCATCGCGCCGGTCATGGCGCGTATATTCGCCGCGCGCGGCATCGCGTCGATCGCGGAGCTCGACAACGACCTCGCTGGTCTACCGCCGTGGCAGGAGCTCAAAGGCATTGCCGCGGCGAGCGCGCGGCTTGCAGATGCGATCGAGCGCGGCGAACGCCTGCTTATCGTTGCCGATTATGATGCCGACGGCGCGACCGCTTGCGCGGTCGGCATGCGCGGTTTGGCCGCGATGGGCGCGACGGTCGAATTCCTGGTGCCGAACCGCTTCGAGTTCGGCTACGGCCTGACGCCCGAGATCGTCGCACTCGCCGCCGCGCGGCGTCCGCATATGATCATCACCGTCGACAACGGCATCGCGAGCGTCGAAGGTGTCGCCGCGGCGCGGGCGCTCGGCATCGACGTGCTGATCACCGACCATCACCTGCCCGGCGAGCGGCTGCCGGAGACAGCGTGGATCGTCAATCCCAACCAGCCGGGCTGCACGTTTCCGAGCAAGCATCTGGCCGGCGTCGGTGTGATGTTCTACGTGCTGTGCGCGTTGCGGGCGCTGCTGCGCGAGCGCGGGCATTTCGCGCATCGCGCCGAGCCGCATCTGGCTGCGCTGCTCGACCTGGTGGCGCTGGGCACGATCGCCGACGTCGTCAGGCTCGATCACGCCAACCGCATTCTCGTCGATCAGGGACTGAGACGAATCCGCAGCAATCGGATGCAGCCGGGCGTGCGCGCACTGCTCGGCGTCGCCGGTCGCGCGCCGCAACGGGCCACAGGCTATGACCTCGGGTTCATCGCCGGCCCGCGG
>JBDTNP010000382.1:0-3564 GCA_039933695.1 Betaproteobacteria bacterium
AGTCGCCGGTGAAGGCCATGCTTTCATCGTCCAACACGTAAGTAACGCATCCCTCGGTGTGACCCGGCGTGGCGCGAACCTCCAGGTAGCGACCGCCGAACTGGACGCGCTCGCCATGAGCGAGATAGCGGTCGGCTCCGGCAGCGCCGGTCGCCGCACCGAGGGCGATCGCGCTGCCGCAGCGCTGTTTGAATAGCCACGCGCCGGTGACATGATCGGCATGGACGTGCGTGTCGAGCGTGGCAACGAGTTTGACGTCGAGCTCCTGGATCAACGCGGCATCGCGCTGCGCGTGCTCGAAGACAGGGTCGATGAGGACAGCCTCGCGGCTGCGGCGATCGGCCAGCAGATACGAGTATGTCGACGACTGGGGGTCGAAAACCTGGCGGAAGATCAGCATCTATTCGCTCGCGCCGCCCGCGGCGGGCTCCAGGCGGGCAGACGAGCGCGCCCGCATCCTCTCGATCCATTCGAACGCCAGCATTCCAGCCACCATCGCCGCGATGAACACGATTGCCTTCAGGTGACCGGCACCGAGCGCAACGAGCGCGGGGCCGGGACAGAATCCGGCGAGTCCCCATCCGACGCCGAACGCTGCGCCGCCGCCGACGAGACGCCTATCGATCGTGCGCGCCGTTGGCAGCAGCATCGGCGTTGCGAGAACGGTCGTCGTCCGTCGGCCCGCAATGGCGAAGCCGATGGCGCCGATCGCGATTGCGCCGACCATGACCAGAACCAGCGACGGATCCCATCTTCCGGTCAGATCGAGGAACCCGAGCACCTTCGCGGGGTTGACCATTCCCGACACGAGCAGGCCGATTCCGAAGACGAGGCCCGCGACAAAGGCGAAAACAGCGTACATGGGCCGCCGCTAGATCAGGAGGTGGCGTGTCGCGAAGACGGTCGCGAAGCCCGCCGCCATGAATGCCAGCGTCGCGACTAGCGAGCGCGGCGAAAGGCGCGACACCCCGCACACGCCATGACCGCTCGTGCAGCCCGATCCGTAGCGAGTCCCGAGGCCGACCAGGATGCCGGCGACGACGAGCGTCGGATAACCCGCCTCGATGGTCAGATCGGGCGGCCCCGCGAATAAGCGGTAGACGATAGGCGCGACAATCAGCCCGGCGAGGAACGCGGCGCGCCACGTCCAATCCGGAAAGGACGGTCGCAGCAGACCTCCGACGATGCCGCTGATGCCTGCGACGCGACCGTTGAATAGCGCGAACAGCACGGCGGCAACACCGATGATGGCGCCTCCTGCCAGCGCCGACCATGGTGTAAATGCCGTCCAATCGATGCTCACCGCTCGACCCCGATTGCCCAAAACGCGCCCTGCGCGTGCGATGCAAACTATACCCGCGGCGCATGCGCGCCGCTACCGGTCTCGTCCGGTCCCGGCGCGGCGGGTTTAGGGGTTATGCGACGCCAGGAATGCTCGAGTCGCGCACGGTTTTTCAGCGCAGCGGCGAGAAATGAGGGTCGCGCCGTCGTCTCGGATCAGGTCACCGCAAGAATCGCCTCGGCTGCCATTTGCACCGCTTCCCTCGCGCCCGAAGCGCGGCGCACGCCTTCGAGATCGGCCGCGCCTTCGAGGCCGATAACGAGCTTGCCGAATTGGCGCCCCATGGCCACTTCGGACAGCGTCCCGAAGCTGTCGCCGATGGCGATCAGGCAAAATGCAGCGCGCGCGATCAGCGCGTTGCGCGCCTCGCCGATGCCGGTCGCGATCGGCACGCCGACGAATCGATTTGCGACTGCGGCGTCGGTCTCGGGAAGCAATCCGACCGAAAGCCCGCCAACCCGTGCCACGCCCTCGCAGACCGCTTGCATTACGCCGCCGCGGCCGCCACAGATGACAGTGAGGCGACAGTCGCCGAGCAGCTCGCCGACCTCGAGCGCAGCGGCCAGCTGGTGCGTCGTCGCTTCGCGCGGACCGATCACGCCGACCGGCACACGAAGCGGATTGCCGCTTTCGCGCTGCAGCCACGCGACGGCAGCGATCGCATCGAGCGCTTCGCCCGGCTCGAGATCGGACGACATCGCGGCTTTCCAGTCGCGCGCCACCGGGTCGAAGCAACGTCCTGCCGCGTCGAGCAGCAGGCTGCGTCCGCGCGCAAGCCTAAAGGTAGCGCTCATGCTTCGCGCCGATCCATTCGCCTGTGGCGAGCATTGCCGAGCAGGTCGCTGTGATCAGCAGCGCGAGCGCCGCCGCGGCGGGAAAATCCGAGCCGGTTTCGGAGATCAGGCTGTAGAGGCGCAGCGGCAGGATGGGCAGCTGCGTCCCGACCAATGCCAGCGCCGTTCCATACGCGCCGAACACGACGGCTGCCGCGAGAAAGAACGAGGCGATCATCGGTGCCGCGACCTGCGGCAGCAGCACCTGACGGAATGATTGCAGCGATGTCGCTCCCAGCGACTCGGCAGCAGCAAGTTGAGCGCGGTCGAAATTGACGAGCACCGGAAGCATGCCGATCACTACGCGCGGAATCAGGTAGTACGACGAGGCGAACGCGAGGCCGATCGGCGTGAAAAGCGCGCCGCCGATCGTCGCGGCGTCAAACCCGGCACGCGCGAGAAGCTGGGTGACAAGTCCTGCGCGTCCGTAGCCCAGGATGAAGCCATAAGCAACGATCAGGCCGGAGAACGTAAGCGGCAGCGCGATGACGAACGACAGCAAGGTCCGCCGCCTCTCCGACAGGCGCGACAAGTGCAACGCGACCGCCACGCCCACGCTGGTCGACAGCGCCGCAGCGACCAGCGTGAGCGCCGCGCTGCCGGCCAGGGCGCGCGCGAACCCGGCCGTACCGAGCACCCGGGCGAAGGCGGCACCGCCGTCGCCCAGCGCGCTGGCGAAGATCGCCAAGCCCGGCAGCGCAAAGCAGAGCGCGAACAGCACCGCACCCGGCAGCGCCAGCGCGGCGTTGGCCCGGGCGCGCAGCGCCATCACTTGCTACCGGTTGCCGCCGCCCACTCGCGATCGATGTCGGACTTTTTCGCCGCCGCCGATTTGACATCGAGCGGACGGACCTGCGGCGCGGCGGGCAGTTTATCGGCGACGTTGTCGGGGAGCGTCACGCCCGGTACCGACGGCCGAACGAACCCCTGCGCGAAGATTCTCTGTCCGGTGTCGGTCATGATGAAATTGAGCCAGAGCTTGCCCGCATCCGGGTTGGGACCGTTGGCGACCAGGCTGATCGCGTACGGCGCCGCCGCGGAAGCTTCCTTCGGGATCACGACCGCGACCGCATCGCCCAGGCCATCGGTGTACTTTGCCTTCAGCCCGTCATTTTCGTACGAGATCCAGATCGGAATCTCGCCTTTGACGAACTGCGCGTACGGCGTCGTGCCGAGTACGCGCAGCACGTTGCCCGACTGCTGCAGCTTGCGGAAGTATTCGAAGCCTGGCTGCAGATTGCTCATGTCGCCGCCATTGCCGAAGTTCGCCGCAAGCACACCCACCTGGCCGACGCCGGTCGAGCGCGGATCGAGGTAGACGATGCTGTTCTTGTATTCCGGCTTGAGCAGATCGGCCCACGACTGCGGAACGTTCTTGACCAGCTTGGT
>JBDTNP010000383.1:0-4207 GCA_039933695.1 Betaproteobacteria bacterium
GAAGCGGCTGGGATCTTTCGCGACTTTCTTCTCGACCGAATAAGCGGCGAACGATGCCAGCATCGCGCCACCGCCAGGCAAGAGTCCCAGCACCGATCCTATCGCGGTGCCGCGCAGCACCGCGGGCGCAGCTTGCCGGAACTGCTTGCCCGTCAGCCACAATCCCTTGACCTTCGCCGACACGACATCTCTCTTGTCGGTGTTCTCGAGGTTGCTGACGATCTCGGCAAAACCGAACAAACCCATCGCGACCGCGACCACGCCGATGCCGTCGATCAGTTCCGGAATGTCGAAGGCGAAGCGGGCCATGCCGGAGTTGACATCGGTGCCGACGATTCCCAGCAGCAGTCCGAGCACGACCATCGCGATCGCCTTGAGCAGCGAGCCGTGCGCGAGCACGACGGCGCCGATCAGCCCGAGCACCATCAGCGAACAGTATTCGGCGGGACCGAACTTGAGTGCGACCGATGACAACGGCGGCGAGAATGCGGCGATCATCACCGTGGCGACGCATCCGGCAAAGAACGAGCCGAGCGCCGCCACCGCCAACGCGGCGCCGGCCTGGCCCTTGAGCGCCATCTGGTGGCCATCCAGGCAAGTGACCGCCGACGAGGTCTCTCCTGGCATGTTGATCAGGATCGACGTCGTCGAGCCGCCGTATTGCGCGCCGTAATAGATGCCGGCGAGCATGATCAGCGCCGAAACCGGCGGCAATCCGTAGGTCGTCGGCAGCAGCATCGCGATCGTCGCGACCGGACCGATGCCCGGCAGAACGCCGATCAACGTGCCGACCAGCACGCCGACCAGTGCATAGAGAAGGTTGATCGGCGTCAGCGCGACGCCGAAGCCGAGCGCCAGATGGCCGAATACGTCCATCGATATCAGCCGCTGCCGGGCCAGATCGGAAGCTGCAGCTTCAGGCCGATGACGAAGACACCGACCGACAGGGCCGCCAGCAAGACGCCGCTCAACAACGATTCTCTGAAGCGAAATTCGCGGCTCGCCGTGCTCGCGGCGGCTATCAGGCCGATCGTCGACAGCACCAATCCGGCATGCGTCAGCACCAGGCCGAACGCAACGACGCTCAGCAGCACGATGCTGACCGGCCGCCACTTCCATCCCGGCAACGGAGGGCCCCGACCGCGCAATGCCGTCAGCGACAGCGCAGCGCCGAGCACGATCAGCAGAATCCCCAGCAGGCGCGGGAAATAACCGGGACCCATCCGCGCCGCGGTGCCCAGCGGATAACTGCGGGCGATGATGATCGCGACGACGCCGAACGCCACGAACAACAGCCCGGCACAGAAGTCTTTCGGACGGGGAATCTTCGCCATGGCATCCGCTTCCGCTGTGCAGGGTCGTTCAGATTCGCGAAGGGCGAAGAATAGCATCCAGGGAAAAACGGCGGCCAGCAGCGGCGCGTCCGGGCAAGAAAAAGGGCAGGCTATGCTTGCCTGCCCTCGTCACCCGCATCGGACCGTGCCGGCGCTCTAGAAGCCGTTCTTGGCGCGCAGCTCGCGCAGATACTTGTCGACGATCTGGCCCTGCATGCGCTGGGCCAGCTGCGGCTTGACTTCCTCGAACGTCGGGACCTTGGCATCGCGGATATCATCGACTTCGATGACGTGCCAGCCGAACTGCGATTTGACCGGGGTCGTCGTGAACTTGCCCTTCGGCAGCGCGATCATCGCGTCGGCGAACGGCTTGACGAAATTGGCCGGGGCGTTCCAGTCCAGGTCGCCGCCGTTGGCTTTCGACCCGGTATCCTTCGAGCGCTCGGCGAGCTTTTCGAACTTCTCGCCCTTTTGCAGCGCGGCGATGATTTCCTTGGCCTCATCTTCCTTGTCAACCAGGATGTGACGGACCTTGTATTCCTTGTCGCCGATCTGGCCCTTGATATTGTCGTATTCCTTGCGCAGCACGTCGTCGGGCACCGGATGCGCCTTCAGATAGTCGGCCATGTAGGCGCGGACCAGCACGGTTTGCTGGGTCAGGTCCATCTCGGTCTTCAGCGCCGGGCTCTTGTCGAGCCCTTGTTTCTTGGCTTCGCGCACCAGCAGCTCGCGCGTGTTGAGCTCGTCGCGAACGGCGGTGCGCAATTCTGGCGTGTCGGGCTGGCCTTGGGCGGTGCGCTGCTTCAGCATGAAGTCGAAGTAGGCCTGCGAGTAAAGGTCCTTGCCCCTGGCCGGTGCATCGGCCTTGGCCGGTGCTGCCTTGCCTTTGGCATCCTGCGCGAAAGCGACCGGCGCAAACAGCAGCGCGGACGTCGCGACCAGCGCGGTGAAGAGTCGAATAATCTGTGACATGAATGAAATCCTTATCGTGAGTCGATGTAAAAAAGGTGAAATGAGTCCGTATGGCGAGAGAAATTCGGTCCGTTCAGGAAAATTCTTCCGGCGACAATGCCCTGATCGACAGTGCGTGGATCGGGTGCGGCAGAAGATCGTTGACGCGGTTCAGCACCTGCTGGTGACGCTCGAGCCGCGGAACTCCGGAAAAGGCCTTCGACACGATGAGCAGGGAAAAGTGCCCGGCGCCGCCGGCCGCGCCGGCATGGCCCGCATGTTCGGCGCTGTCGTCCTGGATTTCAAGCGCGGAAGGCAAGAGGTCGGCAAGGCGCGAACGCAGCGTCGTGGCAATGTCGGTCACGATTCGCCGGGCAGGTATCGAGCGACCGATGCCACGGTTCCGACCGCGGCAAGCATGAACAGGCCGATGCCGCCCCAGACCTTGAAGTTCACCCAGGCGTCGGTCGTGAAATGGGCCGCGACGTAAAGGTTGGCGATCCCCATCGCCGCCAGAAACACGACCCAGCCCCAGGTCAGCCGCGACCAAACCGGGTCGGGCAGCGTCAGGTCCTTGAGCAGTGCGGTGAGCAGATTCTTGCGGAAAACGAGCCTGCCGACGGCCAGGACGAGGGCGAACAGCCAGTAAAGGACCGTGGGCTTCCATTTGATGAATGTCTCGTCGTGCAGCAGCAGCGTCGCCCCGCCGAAGGTCGCGATGATCGCAAAGCTGATCCAGTGCACGGCAGCAACCTTGCCGTGGCGCCAGCGAACATAGGCGATCTGCGCGACGGACGCGGCAATGGCCACGCCGGTCGCCACATAAATGCCCTGCAGCTTGAAAGCCACAAAAAACAGGATCAGCGGAAAGTAATCGACCAGAAATTGCATAACCTTTAATTATACCTTCGAGCGCCAGCTAGGCCAAGAGGAGCGGTGCACGTGCCAGACGCCGATAGGCCGATGACCAATCGGCGCCGGGCCGGGGCCTGGTGGGACGCCGATCATCGGTAACTATCCGAGTGCGACCAGGCGTCGGTAGCGTGCCCAGTCAAAAGCGGCCCCCGGATCGGACTTGCGCCCCGGGGCAACCTGGTCGTGGCCGGCAAGGTCCGAGATCGGGTAACGCCGGCGCAGCGCGCGCGTGAGTCGGCCGAGAACGGCATATTGGACGTCCGCGTAGGGCAGCAGGTCAGTGCCCTCGAGCTCGACGCCAATCGAGAAATCGTTGCACCGCTCGCGGCCCTGCCATGACGAGGCCCCGGCGTGCCAGGCGCGCAGCGCGCACGGGACGAACTGGAGCAGCGAGCCGTCGCGTCGGATCAGGAAGTGCGCCGAGACGCGCATTGCCGCAGGCGCGCCGAAATCAGGATGCGCGTCCGGGTCGAGCCGATTGGTAAACAACTCGATGATGGCGTCGCCGCCGAACTGGCCCGAAGGCAGCGAGATGTTGTGAATGACCAGCAGCGAGACGCGCTCATCCTCCGGTCGGGCATCGCAATTGGGCGAAGCGATTTGCGTCGCAGCGTTGACGATCCCCGATCGGTCGACGTACAGACGGCGCGCGGCAGCGGCGCCCTTCGGGCGCGAACGAGAAGGTATCGAACGTGAAATCGGTTTGGTCGATTCGGCAACGGGCAAGATCCCATTATAAAACGACACCCTCGTGGCGCGGCGGATCAACCCGGTTTCCTGTCGACCCCGCGGCCAAAGCGATACGCTACCCTGGTTGGTGAAGCACGCCGTCGCGCATGATCCGCAGAGAAGCGGCGCTTGGGTTATCTGGCCCATGCTCCGTCGCGCACTACAATCACGACAGTGGATGGGTGCCGATGCCCACGGCTCCACGTTCGCATGCCGCGCTCGATGGCGAAGCGATGACGAGGAGAGGATTCATGTCGCAAGTGGTAGTCCCGTTGGGG
>JBDTNP010000384.1:0-3894 GCA_039933695.1 Betaproteobacteria bacterium
CGGGTTGAGGCGGTCGATGCGACCGGTGCGGGCGACTGTTTCGACGGCGCATTCGCGGCGAGGCTGGTCGCCGGGGACACGCCGTTTGCGGCGGGACGTTATGCCAATGCCGCGGCGGCGCTGGCGACGACCGGATACGGTGCGGTCGCGCCGCTGCCGCGGCACGCCGACGTGGCCGCATTGCTGGCGAACACAAGCCGATGACAAGCGATACCTTCCGCAGCGGGTTGTTCGCGGACAGGGTGGCGCTGGTCTCGGGCGGCACCAGCGGCATCGGCGCCGCAATCGCCGCGCTGCTGGCTCGCCTCGGCGCGCGCGTCACCGTCACCGGCGCCTCCCAGTCCGAGGCCGATGCAGTGCGCAGAGCGGAAGGCTTCCCCGCCGAGCGCGCGATCGCGCTGGACGTGCGCGATGGAGCCGCGGTCGCCGCGTGCCTGCGCGAGTTTCCCCGGCTCGACATGCTGATCAACTGCGCCGGCATCATTCGCCGCGCCGCCGAGCACGATCCCGACGTGTTCGCCGAAGTCGTCGACGTCAATCTCACCGGTACGATGCGCCTTGCGACCGCGGCGCGACCGCTGCTCGCCGTGAGCGCAGGATGCATCGTCAACACCGCATCGATGTATTCGTTTTTCGGCGGCGCGCACGCGCCGGGTTACGCAGCCAGCAAAGGCGGCGTCGCGCAGCTGACCAAATCGCTGGCGGCCGCCTATGCGCCGGAACGAATTCGCGTCAATGCCGTCGCGCCGGGCTGGATCGATACGGCGATGACGCAGCCGGTCCGCGACGATCCTGACAAAAATGCGGCGGTCGCCGCACGCACGCCGCTCGGACGCTGGGGTCAGCCCGACGAGGTCGCGGCGGTCGCGGCATTCCTCTGCTCGCCTGCCGCTGCCTTCGTCACCGGCGTCATTCTGCCGGTCGATGGCGGCTATCTGGTGGCATGAGTATCATAATGGGACATAGGCACCCGTCCATTGAAGGCTCTCCTGCGGCGCGAGTTGCGATCGCGCCGCCGCGCAGAGCACGGACAGAAGAGGGAAGGGGGACAATCATGCAGATCGGCACGGCGATTCGATACCTGAAAAAGGGCGAATGGGACAAAGCGCATGCCATTGCGCAGCAGGATGAGACCAAGCTCGGTTGCTGGGCGCATGGCATCGTGCATATCGTCGAGGGCGATCTCGGCAACGCGCGCTACTGGTATCGCCGCGCGGGCCGGCCGTTTCCCAAGGATCGCGATGTCGACAGTGAAGTTGCGGCGCTGGCCGACGCGCTGAAAAAGGCAGAGTGAACGCGGCTGCGATCCTGCCGGCGAAGGGAATCGTGCCCGAGCTGGCGATCGCGGCGATACCCGACGACGAGCGGGTCTGGGTGCCGCAGGCGCCGGACGTCTGGTTCCGACCGCTGTTGCTCAATACCGTCAACGGCGGCTGGTGCAATCTGCTGCGTGTCCGGCGATCGGGCATCCTTTCCCGGCATCGCCATCCGATGCTCGTCGTCGGTTATGTGATCAAGGGCCGCTGGCGCTATCTAGAGCACGAGTGGGTGGCCGAGGAGGGCAGCTTCGTCTACGAACCGCCGGGCGAAACTCATACGCTGGTCGTTCCCGCGGATTGCGCCGAAATGATCACCTTCTTCAACATTGCCGGCGCGATGATCTACCTGGACGAGTCGGGACGACAGACCGGTTATGAGGACGTATTCAGCAAGATCGAGATGTGCCGCGCTCACTACATAGCGGCAGGCCTCGGCGCCGGATTCGTCGACCAGTTCGTACGCTGATCGCACTGGACGATGCTCGACCTGACGATCCCCGGCTTCGGGCGGCTCGAGCTCACGGACGTCGTGTGCGACTATAACGGCACGTTGGCCGCCGACGGCCTGCTGATCGACGGCGTGCACGAGCGCATCCAACGCCTGGGCTCGGAGCTGCGCGTGCATGTCGTCACCGCGGACACTTTCGGCGGCGCGGCGGCACAGCTGCAACGGTTGCCGTGTCCGTTGGTCGTCCTCGATGCGGCAAACCAGACCGAGGCCAAGCGTGATTTTGTGCACGGCCTGGGCGCAGCGCACGTCGTCGCGATCGGCAACGGCCGCAACGACAGGATGATGCTAGCCGCAGCGAGACTGGGCATCGCGGTTTGCGGCGCCGAGGGTGCGGCCGCCGAGACACTGCAGGCGGGCGACGTCGTCGTCGGCCGCATCGTCGACGCCCTGGACCTGCTGCTGCATCCGAAGCGGCTGGTGGCCACGTTGCGCGCGTAGGCAGAACTTGCGCCGGCCGGTGGCCGGCCGATCTTGCTGCGGAAAGGGATTTGCATGCCTTGGGGTGGAATTCTTGCGGTAGGCGGAGGGGCTGCGATCGGCGCTTGGCTGCGCTGGTGGTTGGGCGTTCTGCTGAATCCATTGTTCCCGACGCTGCCGCTGGGCACGCTCGCGGCCAATCTCGTCGGCGGATTGCTGATGGGCTTCGCGATGGAGCTGCTGACGCGGCATGCAATCGTAATGCCCGAAGTGCGGCTGTTGATCACCACCGGATTTCTGGGCGGGCTGACGACGTTCTCGACGTTCTCCGCCGAGATCGTCACCTTGCTGCTACGCAAGGAATATTTGTGGGGGTCGATAGCGATCGCGAGCCACGTCGTCGGTTCGTTGGCGGCGACGATTCTCGGCATATTGCTGGTTCGCGCGTTGTACGCATGGGCGGCGGCATGACGCCGATGGCGATGCTGCCTCGGCCGAAGGGCGGGGATGCCTGCTGCCGGTGTGGTGCGAAAGGAGGGCTCGCATGAAAGGCACGATATTGCGGTTCTACGTGCATGAAGGCCGCATCCACCATCATGTCGCGCTGTTCGAATGGCTGCTGGAGCAGGCGAAGAAGACCGGCATCCACGGCGGGTCGGCATTTCGCGCCATCGCCGGATTCGGACGTCACGGCATCCTGCACGAAGAGCATTTTTTCGAGCTCGCGGCCGATTTGACTATCGGTGTCGAATTCGTCGTGAGCGACGCCGAAGCCGACGCTCTGCTGGGACTGCTCCGTCGCGAACGCGTCAGCATTTTCTACGCGCGCGTTCCCGCGGAATTCGGGACGATCGAAGGCGATCGTTGAATGGATGCGGCGGCGCGCCGTCGCCTGGCTGCAGGTGGTCTCTTCACCGTCGCCGACGAAGAACGGTGTTCGTTTCATCCCACGATGACCCCGGTGCGGTAAACTCTGGCGCGTCAACGATATCGAGGACTGGTCATGCCCAACGCGATTCGCTTTCATAAGAACGGCGGCCCCGAAGTGATGCAGTGGGAAAGCGTCGAGGTCGGCGATCCCGGCCCGGGCGAAGCGCGCGTCCGCCATACGGCGATCGGCGTGAACTACATCGACACCTACCATTGCAGCGGCCTGTACAAGCTGGCACTGCCGTCCGGCCTCGGCACCGAGGGCGCGGGCATCGTCGAAGCGGTCGGACCCGGCGTCACGGATGTTCGCCGTGGCGACCGGGTCGCGTATAGCGGCGGCCCGCTCGGCGCCTATTCGGAAGTGCGCGTGATGCCGGCAGACCGGCTGGTCAAGCTGCCGGACGGCGTTTCCGACAAGATGGCTGCGACGCTGATGCTCAAGGGCCTCACCGTGCAATACCTGTTCCGGCAGACGTTCCCGCTCAAAGGCGGCGAAACGATCCTGCTCCACGCCGCAGCGGGAGGCATCGGCTTGATCGCCTGCCAATGGGCGCGCGCACTCGGCGTCACGATGATAGGCACCGTGGGATCGGACGAAAAGGCGGCACTGGCCAAAGCGAATGGCTGTACGCACACGATCGTCTACACGCGCGAGAATTTCGTCGAGCGCGTCAAGGAGATCACCGGCGGCAAGGGCGTGCCGGTCGTCTACGACGG
>JBDTNP010000385.1:0-5501 GCA_039933695.1 Betaproteobacteria bacterium
GTCTCGGCTACCACGACGTTTACCGCGACGGCCAGCAATGGCGGAGGCAGCGTCAGCAAGAGCGCGACCGTCACGGTCGCTACCGGTGGCGGCGGCGGCCCGATCGCCTGCTCCGGCTTCCTGACCACGAACGTGTTTACCGCAACTTGGCCATTCACCAACGGCGGAACGCTGCCGATGGGACCGACCGACGCAGGCGTCGTGAAATTCACGACCGGAAGCGTGACGGGTAACGGCCAAATCTCAATGAGCTCACCGCAGCAAACTGCGAGCACGACACACGACTACACGCTGTCGACGCAGCCTTGCGACTTCGTGGGCATCAAGCAGTGGTTACGCGCGGGAGCCATAACTATGCGATTCAGTGTCTCGAATACGCCCGGCAGCTATCCCAACCTGCTGCCGAATACGACCTATTACATCAATGTCCGTCAAAACGACACCACAGATTGCGCAACCAAAATTCCGTCTGCCTGTGGCCTGGACCCGGTAAATTTGACCGGCCCGCAGTAAGCGGCTCGATCGGATGCCTGCAACGGCCCCGCTTCGGCGGGGCCGTTTTTTTGTCGAATGCGGTATGATGTCGCCCGGCGCCGAACTCGGTTCGACGCGCTTGTCCAAGACCGGGTCCCGGCCACAGCGCTGCGCCCCGTCAAGCTTTCGCGATTCCACAGCGTTCCCCAATGCGAGGTTTCATGTTCCGATCGATGACTCTTTTGGCCGCAATGGCGGCGTCGATGCTGGCCTGGCAGGCTGCCGCGGTCGCGCAGACCCCGACGCAAGCGCCTGCCTCCGCGCCGGCGGCGACCCAGCACCCTCCCGACGAGGTGCTCGCCGAGAACGCGCAGACCCGCCTCACCCGCGCCGACTACGACGCCGACATCCAGCGCCTGCCCGCGGAGATGCGCGAAGCATTCGCCAGCGATCCACGGCGTCTGAGCACGTATCTGACCAACCTGCTGATCGTCAAGACGCTGGCGGCCGAGGCGCGCAAGGGCGGGCTCGAGAACGATCCGATATTGCAGCGGCGCGTCGCGCTCGAAGTCGACCGCGCGCTTGCCGACCTGCAATTGCGCCGGCTGGAGGAGGCTGCCGGCAAGGAATTCGACGCCAAGGCGGGCGAGTACATGGTCAAAGCGAAGGAGCTCTACCTGGTCGACAAGAACAAGTTCCGCACGCAGGAACAGATCAGCGCATCGCAGATCTTGTTCGACGTCAAGCGTCACACGCCGGACGAGGCGATGGCGCTGGCGCTGGAGACGCGCAAGAAGCTGATCGCGGGCGCAGATTTCACCGCGACGGCGAAAGAGCTGTCCGATGATCCTACGGCCAAGTCCAACGGCGGCCAGATCGGCTGGTTCACGCGCGACCGCATGGATCCTTCGTTCTCGCAGGCGGCCTTCGACATGCAGAGCGTCGGCGACATCAGCGAGCCGATCAAATCGCGCTTCGGCTACCACCTGATCAGGCTTGAAGGACGCCGGGCGGCCGAGGTGCGACCGTTCGAAGCGGTGCAGCCTCAGATCATGGCGGAGCTTCGCAAGCGCTATGTCGAGGCGCAGCGCGATGCAAAGACCGAGGCCATTCGCATCGATCCGGCTCTCAAGGTCAATCAGCCTGCGGTCGATGCGCTGGTCTACCGGGCGGATCCGGAAATATTCAACATGCCCAGGCGCGGGTCGGCCGAACCCTTGCGCGCCAACAGGGACAAAAAAGGCGCGGTCGCACCGCAGTAACGCCCGCGCCCGGGCGGCTGCCGCGCCTGCGGCGACCGCCGAACGCTGGTATTCTGCTCGCCATGCCGCCGAGCCTGCGTCCCGTCCTGTCCCAGCGCGGAAACGCGGACGCAGCTCAGACGAAGGCAAGCCTTGCGCGGCATCGCGCGCTGTTCGCCAATTTCTTCCATCGCGAGTTGTTTTCGCGCTATCTGGGCAGCATCAGCGGGCTGGCGTGGGCGTTCGTGCATCCGCTGGCGCTCCTCGCCGTCTATCACTTCGTGTTCACGACCATCTTTCGCGCCGGGTTGATGGACGGGAAGAGCTTTCTGCTGTTCGTTGCGGTCGCCCTGTGGCCCTGGCTGGCCGCGCAAGAGGCGCTGCAGCGCGGAACGGTCAGCATCGCAAGCTACGCCGGGCTGATCCGCAAGGTCGCATTCCGCCATGAGCTGGTCGTCTACGCGTCGGTCGCGGCGACCCTCGCGCTGCAGTTCGCCGGCTACCTGGTCGTGCTGGTCGTGCTGGCGCTGTTCGGCGAGCCCGTGCATTTCGAAGGCCTGTTGCTGGCGGTGCCGCTGTGGCTGGTGCTTGCGATCGCCGTGACCGGTCTGGCGCTCGCGCTGGCGGCGCTGCAGGTCTTCGTCAAGGACGTCGAGCACATCCTGATGCCGGTGCTGATGATCCTGATGTACCTGACGCCGATTCTTTATCCGCTGTCGCTGGTGCCCGCAAGCATGAAGCCGTGGGTCGCCGCCAACCCGTTCGGCTACCTGGTCGGCCGCCTGCGCGACGCCTTGCTCGACGGGCAGCTGGGACTCGTCTGGGGCGACGTGGTCGCGGTCGTCGTCGCGCTGGCGTTGTTCGCCGCGGGACGCTGGGTGTTCCTGCGGCTGTCCCCGCATTTCGAAGATTTTGTGTAAGCGGGAATCGTGGCGATCAACACTTCGTCGTTCCGGCGAAGGCCGGAACCCAAGTTTGTCAATTCGACAAGGGGCGCAGGTTGTCTGGCTCGATCGCAACTTGGGCCCCGGCCTGCGCCGGGGCGACGGAGCATTGTCGTGCGCCGGAACGACGAAGTATCGACCCGCTGATGTCCGCCCTGCTCCACCTCTCCGGCGTCGGCAAGGACTACGCGAAGCTCGATGCCAATGCGGGCCGGCTGCGGCTGGTGTTCGATCTGCTGCGCGGACGCGGCGCGCCGCAAGTGTTCCGGGCGCTGGACGAGGTCTCGTTCGACCTCGCCGCGGGCGAGTCGCTGGGCATCATCGGCGAGAACGGCGCCGGCAAGTCGACCTTGCTGAAGATCGTCGCGGGCGTGATCACGCCGACGCGCGGCGTCGTCGAAAGCCGCGGCAGAGTCGGCGCGCTGCTGGAGCTCGGGTCCGGGTTCCATCCCGAGTATTCGGGCATCGCCAACATCGATCTCGCCGCTGCGCTGCTCGGCCTTACGCGAGCCGAGATCGCGGCCAAGCGCGACCAGATCATCGCGTTCGCCGACATCGGCGAGCATATTCACGATCCGATCAAGCACTATTCGTCCGGAATGGTCGTGCGGCTCGGCTTCGCGGTGGCGACGGCCTTGACGCCCGACATCCTGATCACCGACGAGGTGCTCGCCGTCGGCGACGAGTCCTTTCAGAAAAAATGCGTCGCCTGGATGGAACGCTATCTCGTCGGAGGCGGGACGCTGCTGCTTTGCTCGCACAGCATGTACCACATCCAGAAGCTTTGCCGGGCCGCGCTGTGGCTCAAGGACGGGCGCGTCGAGCGTTATGGCCCTGCGGCGGAAGTGAGCCAGGCGTACCTCGCCTACCACGAGGAAAAGTCCGCCGGCGCGAAGCAACCGATCGCCGCGCCCAGGGCGGCTGCCGCGGGCGTCTACGCGGTGCAGTCGCTGACGCTCGACCCTTCTGGGACGCTTGCATCCGGGGGCGCGCTGACGATCGCCGGCGAAGTGTTCTCGCCGGACGGACGCGCGCCGGTCGTCCTCCTCGGACTGATCCGCGCCGACGGGACGCCGGTGTACGGTGTGGCCACCGACATGGACGGAGTGATACCGGTGCGGATCGGGCCGCAGCGGTTCGCTTTTTCGCTTACCTTTCCGCGCCTGCCGCTGCTGCCGGGAAAATACCTGGTGCGGGCCCACGCGCTCGACCCCGAAGGTGTGCGCTTGTTCGACAACGTCGAAATGCCCTTGCTGATCGAAGGCGCCACGCGCGAAATGGGGCTGGTCCGCATCGATCACGGCTGGGGCGATCGCGCGGCCGAGTCCGAGGGCGGCGCTGCCGACGGAGCCGGCCCCGCCTGATCGGTTAAAATCGACGCTTTACCGCCGCGACGGCGCTCCTCGCTCGAGCGGCGCGGCACGTGCCCCGCATGGCATCCGACCTCACCTTCACCGGCGAACGCTTTCTTCCGGCCTGCGCCGGCGAAATCGCGTACGAGCATTGGCACCGTTATGCATTCGCGCGCCAGTACGCCGAAGGCAGGCGAGTGCTGGATGCCGCCTGTGGTGAAGGCTATGGCACCGCGCTGCTCGGCACGAAGGCGGCGGAGGCGGTCGGCGTGGACATCGACGCCGGGTCGATTCGGCACGCCCAATCGGCCTACGGCAGCGCGACCATCCGCTTTGTCGAAGGATCGTGCACCGAGCTTCCGTTTGCCGAGGCGTCGTTCGACGTCGTCGTTTCATTCGAGACGATCGAGCACCTGGAGGCGGCCGACCAGCCCCCGATGCTCGCCGAATTCGCGCGGGTGCTGAAGCCGGCGGGATTGCTGATCATTTCTTCGCCGAACAAGCGTCTCTATAGCGACGCGCGTGAATACGTCAACGAGTTCCATCGCCACGAGCTGTACCGCGACGGCCTCTCCGCGCTGCTGGCCAAGGCGTTTCCGGCACAGCGCTGGTTTCATCAGCACGTAGCGCCCTGGTCGTCGATCTGGAGCGAAGACGAAGGCGTTGGTGTCGAGGCCTGGATCGGCGATACAGGCCGGGTGTCGCCGTATGTTCCGCCGGAGGGCATGTACTTCATCGTCGCGGCCGCGCGGACAGCTGCCGCGCTTCCGGCTGCCGCGATGCGCGGCTCGCTTTTCACCGACGCCGAAGAGACCGAGCAGAAGCGGGCGCAGGCCAATGCCAGCGAAGTCCTCAGGCAGGATGCGCTGCTCAAGGATCGCGACTTGGCGCTGGACCGGCAAACCGCGCACATCCGTCATCTGGAAGCCCTGGTCGCCGAGCGCGAACGGGTCATCGCCGGCAAGGACAGCCAGCTTGCCGAGCTGGATGGGGCGCGTCAGCAGCGGGAGCAGCTGGTCGCCTTGCGCGACCGGGAGCTGGCCGAGCGCGACCGGCTGCTCGCCGAGCGTGCCGCGACCATCCAGTCGCAGGTCGAAGCGCTGGAGCGCGAGCGCCAGCGGCAGGCCGATGCGCTGAAGGCATTCGACGCCGAGCAAACGGCGCTGCGACAGGAGATTGCCTCCCGCGACCAGACGATCGCCGTACGGCATACGTTTCGCTGGTGGCTTTCGCTGCCATGGCGCAGGCTCAGTCTCTGGCTGCAGGGACGCTGACGGTTGATGCCGCGCGTGCCGATCGACATCGTCGTCCCGGTCTACGACGCCGCGGACGATCTGAACCGCTGCATCGAGAGCGTCCTCGCGCACACCAGCGGCGACTATCGCCTGATCGTCATCGACGACGCCTCGCCCGACCCCGCCGTGCGCGCCTGTTTCGCGCGGCTCGAGGCGCGCCGGCTGCCGCAGATCCTGCTTCTCGCCAACGAGCGC
>JBDTNP010000386.1:0-1992 GCA_039933695.1 Betaproteobacteria bacterium
CCGGCGCTGCCGAAGCGGTCCTTCCAGCCGAGGCGATCCCAGTAATCGACATGCAGCGCCAGCGCCACCGCGCGGTCGCCGAGCTTCTGCTTCGACAGCGACGACAGCCAGCGATCGGCGGGCGGGCAGCTGTCGCAGCCTTCCGACGTATAGAGCTCGATTAGTGCAGTCGAGTGGTCCGGGCTGTGCGCCTGGCAATCGGCGTACGCCGTCGCGGGCGCGGCGGCCGGGATCAGCGCGGCGAGGACCAGTGTGCGCCAGGCCAGATGCATGTTTGTCCTTTCGTCAGGTGTCGGACCCTTGGTCGATGCCGACAAGGCGATGCTTACGATGCGCGTTCGAGCGCTGCTGCCGGCGCCTTCTCCTATGCTAGCATCGCCGAACCGTGGCGAGCGCACGCGCCGCCGCGGCACTGCCGGACCGTATGAAAGGTTAAACCATGGGCTTCTTGAGCATCATCGGAACGATCGTCGTCGGATTTATCGTTGGACTGATCGCGCGCGCCATCGTACCGGGGGTCGACGCCCTGGGCTTCTGGCTGACCGCCGGCCTGGGAATCGCAGGGTCGATCGTGGGCGGGGTCGTCGCCGGCCTCATCTGGAAGTCTCCGGACGGAAAGTTTCATCCGGCGGGGTGGATTCTTTCGGTGATCGGCGCCGCCGTACTGCTGTGGGCCTATAACCAGTACGCTCGCTAGGCCCGCCTCCAGACGGCCGCGGGCCGGGGTCACCCGGAGTTGAAGGTGTCGCCCCGGGCCGCTCGTGCAAAATGGTCGCTAATCGCGCCGTATTTCGATAATCGAAGTCTACTCCCTTAAGTGGTTCGATATTCGAACAATTGCGCGTTAATCGCACATCGACTATGCGGCGAAGAAGCACGATGAGCGATAGCGACGGGCGGCGATGAGCGCCCCGGGCGCCGCGGGGCAACCGTCGCCGGCGCGAAAATTCCTGGTCGGCCTGATCGGTGAAGGTATCCAGGGATCGCGTTCGCCGGCGCTGCACGAGCAAGAGGCGCGCCATCTCGGTCTTGCGTTGCATTATCAGCTGATCGACCTCTCCCGCGACGGGCGCAGCGCATCGGATCTGCCGCGCTTGCTCGACTGCGCACAGGCAGTCGGGTTCGCCGGCGTCAATATTACGCACCCGTGCAAGCAGACAGTGTTGCCGCTGCTCGACCGGCTTGCGGCCGACGCCGAGGCGATCGGCGCGGTCAACACCGTCGTGTTCCGCGAGGGCAAGCGCCTCGGCCACAACACTGATTGGTCGGGCTTCGCCACGCCGTTTCGACGCGCTCTGGACGACGTCGCGCTCGACCATGTGAGCCTGCTCGGTGCCGGCGGCGCCGGCGCGGCGGTGGCGCACGCGATCCTCACGCTGGGCGTGCGCCGGCTGTCGCTAATCGACCCGGACGCGACGAGGGCCGAGACCCTGGCCTCCAGCCTGCGCGCGCGCTTCAACGGACGCGCGGTGGAATACGCTCGCGACGTCCGGGCCGCGATCGGCGCGTCCGACGGCGTCATCAACGCGACGCCGATCGGCATGACCGGCCATCCGGGTACCCCGGTCGATCCGGCCTGGATCCAACGCCGGCAATGGGTCGCGGAGATCATCTATTTTCCGCTGGAGACCGAATGGTTGCGGGCGGCGAGGGAGCGCGGCTGCCGCAACCTCGACGGCGGCGGCATGGCGGTATGGCAGGCGGTCGGAGCATTCGAGTTGTTTACCGGACACGCCCCGGATGCACAGCGCATGGAGCAGCACTTTCGCAGCATCGTTTCTTAGCGGGCCTGGTGGCAGCCGATGAAGGAGCAGATCGTCCCGGTCGACCGCGCCGATCCGCTTCGCCTCCAGCTCGAGCACTTCTGCGCCGTCGTGCGCGACGAAGCGACGCCGCTGGTCGAAGGTCGCGACGCGCTGCAGACGCTGCGTGTCGCCTTGGCGATCGCCGAAGCCACGCGCACCGGCCGCATCGTCGCGACGATGCAGTAGC
>JBDTNP010000387.1:0-4306 GCA_039933695.1 Betaproteobacteria bacterium
AGTTGTATCGTTGCCGTTGGCAGGTCGAGCTGTTCTTCAAGTGGATCAAACGATCGGTTTGTCCTTCGGCAGATTGAGATACATCGTCAGCAGGTCGAACGTCGTCTGCCAGTTCTTGTCCGGCACCCGCCCGAGCGACGGCGCACCGGGAGCGCAGACCAGCATCAGATCGACGTTGAGCTGCTTCAATATCTGATCCTTGCTCGCGGACGGAAATTGCTCGATGACCGCAGCCGCCGCCGCGTCGGGGTTCTTGCGCGCTTCGTCCCAGCCCCTGAGGCTCGCCGCGACGAAATGGCGGTATAGCTCGGGATTTTCCTTCAGGCGGTCATCGCGGGCGATGATCGAGAGGCCGACGGTGGGCACGCCGACGTCGCGATACAGGATGTCGTTGACCTTGAATCCCCGGTCGCGCATCTGGACGCTCTGGAAATCCGCGCCGGCGAGGATCGCATCGACCTTCTTTTCCAGCAGCGCGCCGACCAAAGCCGCGGGGTCGATGTTGACGATGTCGAGCTTCCCCTTGTCGAGCTTGTTCTCGGCCAGGATTGCGTCGAGCAGCGTCGTCTGCGCGGTGCCCGGCTGAACGGCCAGCTTCTTGCCGACCAGGTCCTTCGGTGACTTGATGCCGGAGCCTTCGATCGAGATGATCGCGAAGCCATTGGTTTGCAGTATCGGCGCGATGATCTTGAGCGGGGCGCCCTTGGAGCGGATCTGCATCGCCGCCGGCGCATCAGCAAAGCCGACGTCGGTCTGACCGGTCGCGACCTGTTGCGCGGTGGTCGCCGAGCCCTTGCCTTCCTCGATCGTCAAATCGATGCCGACGTCCTTGTAGTAGCCGAGCTTCTTGGCCAGCATGAAGCCGGCCTGCGGGCCGCCGGCGAGGAAGTTGAGCGTCAGCCGCATCGGCTTGACTTGCTGCGCTGCGGTCGGCAGCGCAATGCTGGCAAACGCCGCCACTATCGCGGCTACGAACAGCTTTTTCATCATCGTCCCCTCCGGTTTTGTCTATCGAAAATGCCGCTCAATTCCCATGCAGCCAGGGCATGCACAGGCGCTCGAGCAATTGTACGGCGTAGCTGAACACGATGCCGATCGCCGACAACGCCACCAGGACCGCGAAAATCAGCGGCATGTCGAGATAGCTGGTGGCGCGCAGCAGCAGGTAGCCCAAGCCCGAGTTCGAGCCGACGAACTCGGCGACGATCGCTCCGGTAGCGGCGAACACGATCGAAACCTTGAACCCGCCGAAGATGTGCGCGATTGCCGACGGAAGACGGATGTAGCGGAAGGTCTGCCCGGCGTTGGCCCCCATCGAGCGCGTCAGGTACAGGACGCGCTCGTCCAGGGCCCGAAAGCCGGTCATGCTGGCGACCAGCGTCGGGAAAAAGCAGAGCATGAACGTGAGAAGCACCTTTGGAAACGGCCCGAAGCCGAACCAGACGACGAACAGCGGGGCGACGGCGATTTTGGGAATCAGCTGGAAAAAAACGATTAGCGGGTACAGCGATCGCTCTAGCCACTTGAACGATACGATCATCAGCCCCAGCGGGACGCCAATCGCGGCGGCAAAGAGGAATCCGAGCAGGACTTCGCTCGCCGTCACCAGCGTGTGCTGCCAGATCAGCGCCCGCGACTCCACCAGCTTGTACAAAAACTCGGTCGGCAGCGGCAGGATGTATTCCGGAACGCCGAACAGGCGCACCAGGAACTGCCACGATACCAGCAGCACGGCAAAGGTCGCGATCGGAAGCAACACGGCGGAAATGCGATCGCGCGCCTTGGTCGGTGGCGGGGCGGCGACCGCCACCTGGTCCCCCGCCGCCGTAACGGCCGCCGTTGCCGATCCGTGCGGCGCAGACGACGCGACCGGATCGAGGCTCACTCGCGCGGTCCGGCGGCGGTGCCCGGCTCGGCGCGCAACGCCCAGGTGCCGTAGCCGGCGGGCAGGTTGATCTCGATCAGCTCGAGGTCATCCGACCGGTCGACGACGTTGTGCGCTACCCCCGCCGGTTGCGACAGCGACGAACCCGCGCTCACCCTGACCACGTCGTCCACGCCCGCGTAGCGAAACTCGATCCAGCCCTGGAGAACGTAGACGAAATGCGCGCTCATGTCGTGCCAGTGCCAGCCGGTCGCCGCATCGAACGGGCGGATCGCGCGGATGTGCTTGGCGCCGATCATCCCGCCGCTGGCTGCCGCCCAACCCAGATCGCGGTATTCGACATCGGCCCGAGGGCCGTCGCGCGTAAAGTCCGGGTCGCTGCGGGCGAGACGCGTCAATGCCTGCGCGAGCATCCGCGGTCCCTCATAGCGCGGCGGAAAGCTGGTGCCGCTGTCGCCGTGACGATAGGCGCCTTCGCCGGCGGCGGAGATCGGGTCGTGGACGGGATCGGTCATTGCGCAAACTCCGGATCACAATAAGCTGCGCCGCTGCGAGCGGTCAAGCTGCGGCGCAATGGCGCGTTAATCGAGCGTGCTGCGGAATGTCCTGAGGCCGATGGCCATGATGACCAGGCCGAACAGCGCGATCGGCCACGCTTCGGGCCAGATTTCCGCCCAGCCGTTCGCCTTGAGCAGGACACCGCGGACGATGCGCAGAAAGTGCGTCAGCGGCAGCGCTTCGCCGATCAGCTGCGCCCAGCCCGGCATGCCGCGGAACGGAAACATGAATCCCGACAGCAGCATCGAAGGCAGGAAAAAGAAGAAAGTCATCTGCATCGCCTGCAGCTGGTTGCGCGCGACCGACGAGATCGTCAGTCCCAGCATCAGATTCGCGGCTATGAACAGCAGCACCGAAAGATAGAGCACGGTGACGCTGCCCTGGATCGGCACACTGAACAGCAGGCGCGCGAGGACCAGGACGATCGTCACCTGCAGCAAGCCGATCAGGATGTACGGCACGATCTTGCCGGTCATCACCTCCAGCACCGTCGCCGGGGTCGCGAGCAGGTTCTCCATCGTGCCGCGTTCGCGTTCGCGCGTGATCGCCAGCCCCGTCATCATCACCATCGTCATCGTCAGGATCACGCCCATCAGGCCGGGAACGATGTTGTACTGGGTGACCGCCTCGGGGTTGTAGCGCGGATGCACGATGATGCTGAACGCCGAAGGCGTGCCGGCCAGCGGAGACAGCGAACCGGTGAGATCGTGGCTCAGCACCGTCTGCGCGAGCTGGTTGACGGCGGAGAGCGCGTTGCCGGTTGCGGTCGGGTCGGTCGCATCGGCCTCGATCAGCATCGCCGGGCGCTCGCCGCGAACCAGCCGGCGCGAAAAATCCGCCGGTATGGTGACGACGAACTGCGCCTTGCCGATGGCGAGCATCCGGTCCGCATCGCCTTCGTCCTTCGCCTCGCCGATGAAGTCGAAATAGCTGCTGTTCTGCAGCCCGGCGAGAATGCTGCGCGAGAACTCGCTGCGATCGGCGACGAGCAGCGCCGTCGGCAGGCGCTTCGGATCCGAGTTGATCGCGAAGCCGAACAGCACCAGCTGCACGACCGGAATGCCGACGATCATGCCGAACGTGAGCCGGTCGCGCTTGAGCTGGATGAACTCCTTGCCGACGATGCCCAGCCAGCGCGAAAACGAAAACAGGCCGCCGTTCATCCGGCTTGGGCCTTCACCGCCGCCGTCGTCGACGTTTCGACCGGCGCCGGCGCGTCGTCCGCGTCTCGCATCAGGTGAATGAACACGTCCTCGAGGCCGGGCTCGACTTGGCGCCATTCGCGCCCCGCTTCGTTCATCAGCGGTGCAAGCTCGCTCTTAAGCGCGTCGCGATTCGATCCGGTGACGTGGAGCGCATTGCCGAATGCGGCGACCTGCTCGACCGCCGGAATGCCGCGCAGGCGCTCAGCCAGCGCCGGCAAGTCGCCTCCGCTGACCTCCCACGTCGTCAGCGACTGGCTGGCGATAACCTCTTCCGCCGTCCCTTGCACCAGCAGCCTGCCGTACAGGATGTAACCCAACTTGTGGCAGCGCTCGGCTTCGTCCATGTAGTGCGTGCTGACCAGCACGGTGATGCCGCGCGCGGCAAGCGCGTGCAATTCCTCCCAGAAGTCGCGCCGTGC
Source organism: Betaproteobacteria bacterium (assembly GCA_039933695.1). Taxonomy (GTDB): domain Bacteria; phylum Pseudomonadota; class Gammaproteobacteria; order Burkholderiales; family Casimicrobiaceae; genus PALSA-1003. The sequence goes on from JBDTNP010000387.1 coordinate 4,068, forward strand.
CTTCGGATCGACGCCGGCAGTCGGCTCGTCGAGCAGCAGCAGTTGCGGGTCGTGCAACAGGCACGCGGCGAGGGCTAGCCGCTGCTTCCAGCCGCCGGACAGCGAGCCCGCCAGCTGGCTCGCGCGCGTCGCGAGTCCGAGCTGAGCCAGCGCCTGGTCGACGCGCGCCGCGCCGTCGGCCATGCCGTACATGCGCGCGACGAAGCGCAGGTTCTCGCGGATCGTCAGGTCTTCCCAGA
>JBDTNP010000388.1:0-9939 GCA_039933695.1 Betaproteobacteria bacterium
GAGCGGCTCCGGCACTGGCGACACTGCCGGCGGGCTCCGTGCGCTCGCTGCGCTACGCCGATGGCCATGTCGTCCTCGAACTGCAGAAATCCGACGCCGCGCAGATCGCGCGCGTCCAGCGTGAGCTGCAAGCCCAGGGGCTCACCGCGATCGCGGCAGCCACGGCGACCGGGGCGCGGCTGCGGCTGGGTCTCGATTGATGGCCACCGCGGTCGAGCTCGATCGGCGCGAGCGACTGACGCATTGGTGGCGTCTGCGCACGCATGCCGAACGCGCAGCCCTTGTCGCCGGCGCGGTGCTCGCTGCAGCGGCGCTCGCGTGGCTGCTGGTCTGGTTGCCGATCCAGGGCGATATCGCGAGACTGACGCGAGAGCTTGCGCTGAAGCGCGCCGCGCTGGCGCAGGCCCGTGTCCAGGCCGATGCCATGGCTGCACTCGAGCGCAGGACGCCGGCCCCGGTGGGCGACGCGCGCGGAGCGTTCGACCTGGCGCTGGCGCAGTCCGGTATCAAGGCCAGCGCGATCGACCGGACCGGCGACGATCTGCGCGTCACTGTCGACGGCGTGTCGTTCGATGCCCTGACAACCCTGCTTGAATCGTTGCAGCGCGAGGCGGCGCTGCGCGTGGTCGACCTCACCGCCGCCGCGCGCGTCGAGCACGGTATGGTGCGCGCCGAGTTCACGTTGCGGCGCTAGCGATGCGCGCCTGGCTGGTCATCGGCGCCGGCGCCACATTGCTTGCGGCGGCGCTGATCATCGAAGCGCCGGCGACTCTGCTCGATCGTCGCGTCGCGGATCTGTCCGATGGCCGCGTCCGGATCACCGCGGCGACCGGTACCGTGTGGCGCGGGGCGGGCGAGCTCACACTTCTGCCGGATGGCGTGCGCATTCCGATCGCGTGGCGCCTGGAACCGATGCCGTTGTTGCGCGGCGGGCTCGCGGGATCGCTCACTTTGGGTGACGGCAACCGGCGTGCGACGTTCATCGTCGAGCAAAAGAATTTCAGCGTGCACGACTTCGCCATCGCGTTGCCCGCTACCTCGGTACTGCGCACCGTCGGCGTTGCGGACGCGCTGACGAATGCCGGTGGCACGCTGACGCTGGACGCCGCGGACCTTGCGCGCCGCGGCGATCGGCTCGAAGCTCGCGCCAATCTCAACTGGACAGACGCCGCGTTGGCTGCGCCGTTGACCGGCGCGCGCATCGCGCTGGGCGACGTCCGCCTCGCGGCCGCCGGCAGCGGCAGCGAGATCCCGGCAACGCTCTCCAACAGTGGCGGCGAGGTCGACATCGCGGGCAGCCTGCTGTTTTCGACTCGCAGCACGCCGCAGATCGACGCACCGATCAAGCCCCGGCCTGGGCTGCCCGCGGATCGCAACGAAGCAATCGCCGCCGCTCTCTCGAGCATCGGAAGAGCAGACGGCGCGGGCGGCTACCGCATCGTGTGGCCGCTGACCGCACGATGACCCGGCGACGTCCGCATCGCGCGGCGCACGCTCCTCCGCGACCGGCGACGCAGCGTGCCGGGCAGGCGCGAGCCTCCGCAGTGGCGCCGTTGCGCATAGCCGCGATCGACGGCCTCCGCGGCGCAGCACTTTGCCTGATGATCGTCTACCACTTTTTGTTCGACCTCAATTGGTTCGGCTTCATACGCGCCGACTTCGACCACGACTCCTTCTGGCTGGGTTTTCGTGGCCTGATCGTCAGCGCGTTCATGCTGCTGGCCGGATTGAGCCTGCTGCTCGCGCGCCGCGCCGGTGTCACGCCGCGGCATTTCTGGCGACGGATCGCGCTTATCGCGTTCTTCGCGGTCGTGGTCAGCGTCGCCAGTTACCTGACCTTTCCGCAGACCTTCATCACCTTCGGCATTCTTCATTGCATCGCGTTGGCATCGGTGCTGGCGTGGCCGGCGACGCGCTTCCCGCGCGCGGCCTTGGTGGCCGGAGCCGCCGTCGTCGTCGTCGGCAACCTCGTCGCGCTGCCGCTGTTCGATATGCGCTGGCTGCAATGGCTGGGCATGATGACGCACAAGCCGCCGACCGAGGACTACGTGCCGCTGCTGCCGTGGCTGGGCGTCGTCATGATCGGCATTGCGCTCGGCCACTGGCTTTCGCTGCAACAGTTCCGCCCGCTGCGGCCCTTGTCGCGGATAACCCCGTACTGGCTGACGTGGATGGGTCGACACAGTCTGCTCATATACATGCTGCACCAGCCGGTCCTGATCGGCCTGTTGCGCGTGCTGCGCGACTAAAGTCGATCGAACCCGGATGGCGCGCTTGGCGGCGGCAAGCCGACTCGGCTATACTCTTTTCTTTGCAGGACAGGCGCGTAGCTCAGCTGGTTAGAGCACCACCTTGACATGGTGGGGGTCGTTGGTTCGAGTCCAATCGCGCCTACCAGTCACTGCATAGTGCTGGCAAAGGTCGAACGGAGAAAGGCATGGTTATGACACCGCGAACGCGCAGGGAGACCGACTGATAGGCCGGCGGGTTCGCACGCGTGTATAGCGTCCAAAAGTGCGGCTCGTTCGCACTTTTTTTTCGCATTGAGGAATGAGTCATGCCCGATATTCGATTACCCGACGGCGCAATCAAGCATTTCGACGCACCGGTGACCGTCGCCGAAGTGGCGGCATCGATCGGCCCCGGGCTTGCCAAAGCCGCGCTTGCCGGCCGGGTCGACGGCAAGCTGGTCGATACATCACACCGCATCGACCGCGATGCGGCGGTCGCGATCGTCACCGACAAGGATCCGGACGGCATCGAGGTCCTGCGCCATTCGACGGCCCACCTCCTCGCCTATGCGGTCAAGGAACTGTTCCCCGACGCCCAGGTGGTGATCGGGCCGGTGATCGAGGACGGCTTCTACTACGATTTTTCATACAAGCGCCCGTTCACGCCCGAAGACCTGGCCGCGATCGAGCAGAAGATGGCCGAGCTCGCGAAAAAGGACGAACCGGTCGTGCGCAAAATGATGCCGCGCGACGACGCCGTGCAGTACTTCGAATCGCTCGGCGAGCACTACAAGGCGGAGATCATCGGCTCGATTCCGGCCAACGAATCGATCTCGCTGTACAGCGAAGGCCGGTTCACCGATCTTTGCCGGGGACCGCACGTGCCTTCGACCGGCAAGCTCAAGGTGTTCAAGCTGACCAAGCTTGCCGGGGCGTACTGGCGCGGCGATTCCAGGAACGAAATGCTGCAGCGGATCTACGGCACCGCATGGGCTAAGAAGGAGGACCTCGACGCCTATCTGCGCCGCATCGAGGAGGCGGAAAAGCGCGATCACCGCAAGCTCGGCCGCCAGCTCGACCTGTTCCACCTGCGGGAAGAGGCGCCGGGGATGGTTTTCTGGCATCCGAAGGGCTGGACCGTCTGGCAGCAGGTAGAGCAATACATGCGCCGCGCCTACCAGCAGAACGGCTACCAGGAAGTCAAATGCCCGATGATCCTCGACCGCTCGCTATGGGAGAAATCGGGGCACTGGCAGAACTACAAGGAGCACATGTTCACGACCGAGTCGGAAAAGCGCGACTTCGCGATCAAGCCGATGAACTGTCCGGGTCACATCCTGGTCTTCAATTCGAACATGCGCAGCTACCGCGACCTGCCGCTGCGTTACGGTGAGTTTGGCTCGTGCCATCGCAACGAGCCGTCGGGGGCATTGCACGGCCTGATGCGGGTGCGCGGCTTCACCCAGGACGACGGTCATATCTTCTGCAGCGAGGACCAGATCCAGGCCGAGGTCACCGCCTTCAATCAGCAGGCGCTGGCTGTGTACCGGGATTTCGGGTTCGACGAGGTCACGATCAAGCTGGCGCTGCGGCCTGACCAGCGCCTCGGCACCGACGACAACTGGGATCGCGCCGAGAACGCGCTGCGGCGCGCCCTGGGCGCGTGCGAAGTCGAATGGACCGAGCTCCCCGGCGAAGGCGCCTTTTACGGCCCGAAGATCGAATACCACCTGAAGGACTCGCTGGGCAGGTCGTGGCAATGCGGCACGATGCAGGTCGATTTTTCGATGCCGGCGCGGCTTGACGCCGAATATGTGGCCGAGGACAACACGCGCAAAGTCCCGGTGATGCTCCATCGGGCGGTCGTCGGCTCGCTGGAGCGGTTCATCGGAATCCTGATCGAGCATCACGGCGGCGCCCTGCCCTTATGGCTCGCGCCAGTCCAGCTCGTCGTCCTGACGATCACCGACCGCCAGGCGGCGTACGCCCCGAAGGTCGTCGCCGCCCTGAAGGCGGCCGGCTACAGGGCTATCGCCGATTTGCGTAACGAGAAAATAACCTATAAAATTCGAGAACATAGCCTGCAAAAGTTGCCGTACCAGATTATCCTGGGCGACAAGGAAATGCAGACTGAACAGGTGGCCGTGCGAACCCGCGCTGGCGAGGACCTGGGGGCGATGCCTCTGGAGTCCCTGATGCGCCGTCTCGAAGCCGAGATGGCATCCCGCTGCTGATGCATCGGGATTAAGCAAGCACGCGGGCGGGACGGCCGATTTTTTTCTTATTGAGGAGCGACACAATAGCCCAGGACAAAGCACAGCGGGTCAACGGCGAAATCAATTGCCCGGAGGTCCGTTTGGTCGGTGCGGAAGGTGAACAACTCGGTATCGTTCCGATCGCGGATGCGATCGCGCGGGCAGAAGCTGCGGAACTCGATCTGGTGGAGATCGCCCCACTGGCCGAACCGCCGGTCGCCCGCATCATGGACTTCGGCAAGTTCAAGTATCGCGAGGCCAAGCGCCAGCACGAAGCGAAACTGAAGCTAAAGCAGATCCAGGTCAAGGAGGTCAAATTCCGGCCCGGTACCGATGAAGGCGACTACAAGATCAAGCTCAGGAACCTGATTCGCTTCCTGGGCGAAGGCGACAAGGCGAAGGTGACGCTGCGGTTTCGCGGTCGCGAAATGGCGCACCAGGAGTTCGGCATTCGCCTGCTGGAACGAATTCGCGGCGATCTGGAGCCGCACAGCGTGGTCGAGCAGTTTCCCAGACTCGAGGGTAGGCAGATGGTGATGCTGCTGGCCCCGAAGAAAGTTGCGGTAACCAAGCATCACCCGAACAAGCCCGAAGCCGGTAAAGGCGTGAGCCAAAAAGCCTCTCCTCCGGAGAGCACCGCGGTGGGCAGCAAATAGGAATTGTCATGCCGAAGATGAAGACCAAGAGCGGCGCGAAAAAGCGCTTCCGCGTGCGCGGAGGCGGCAGCATCAAGCGCTCGCAGGCGTTCAAGCGCCACATCCTCACCAAGAAATCGACCAAGAACAAGCGGCAGCTCCGCGGTTCGACCTCGGTCCACAGCACCAACGCCGACTCGGTGCGCGCCATGCTGCCGTACGCCTAACGGGAGCCCACGATGCCCAGAGTCAAACGTGGGGTGACCGCCAAGGCGCGGCACAAGAAAGTACTGACCCTGTCGAAGGGATATCGCGGCCGCCGCAGCAACGTCTATCGCATCGCGAAAGAAGCGGTGATGAAGGCGGGGCAATATCAATATCGCGACCGCCGCCAGAAAAAGCGCGAATTCCGCGCGCTGTGGATCGCACGGATCAACGCCGCGGTCCGCGAGCTGGGAATGAGCTACAGCGTGTTCATGAACGGGCTGAAAAAGGCATCGATCGACATCGACCGGAAGGTGCTGGCGGACCTCGCCGTGCACGACAAAACGGCGTTTAGCAAGATCGCGGAGCAGGCCAAAGCCTCTCTGGCCTGACGATAAGGAAATCCCCGAGGGAGGCGCCACCGCCTCCCTTTTTTTGTTTCCGTGCCATGGACCCGCTCGAAACCATCGTCGCCGCCGCGCTAGCCGAGTTCGCGTCCTGCCACGACGCGGCTGCGCTCGAGAACGCCAAGGCGAAGTACCTCGGCAAGACCGGCGCGATTACCGAGCATATGAAGGCGCTCGCAAAGTTGGGCGCTTCCGAACGCCCCGCGGCCGGCGCACGCATCAATTACATCAAGGCGCTCATCGAGGAGGCGCTTGCCAAGCGCCGCGACGCGCTCGCCGACGACCGCCTCGAGGGGCAGCTCGCGGCCGAGGCGCTCGACGTCTCTCTGCCGGGTCGCGGCACCGGAGTGGGGACGCTGCACCCGATCACCCGCACGATGCAACGGATCGAGCAGCTGTTCCACTCGCTTGGGTTCGCCGTCGCCGACGGGCCAGAGATAGAGGACGACTTCCATAACTTCACCGCGCTCAATACGCCGGAGGATCACCCAGCCCGGTCGATGCACGACACCTTTTATGTCGACGGCGGGATGGTGCTGCGCACGCACACCTCGCCAATCCAGGTGCGCTACATGGAAACGCATCCGCCGCCGATCAAGATCATCGCTCCGGGCCGCGTCTATCGCGTCGACAGCGACGCGACGCACTCGCCGATGTTCCACCAGGTCGAGGGCCTGTGGATCGACGAGCAGGTATCGTTCGCCGATCTCAAAGGCGTATTCACCGAGTTCCTGCGCCGTTTTTTCGAACGCGACGATCTCAAGGTTCGCTTCCGGCCCTCGTTCTTCCCGTTCACCGAGCCGTCGGCGGAAATCGACATGAGCTACGGCGACGGCTGGTTGGAGATCTCCGGGGCCGGACAGGTGCATCCGAACGTGTTGCGCGCAGTCGGCATCGACCCGGAGCGCTACCAGGGCTTCGCCTTCGGCATGGGCCCCGACCGGCTGGCGATGCTCCGCTACGGCGTTAACGATTTGCGACTGTTCTATGAAAACGATCTGCGCTTCCTGCGCCAGTTCGCCTAGCGCGGATCGCCGCGACGATTTTCCGGTCACGCCGTGAAATTCTCCGAGCACTGGCTGCGCATGCTTGCCGACCCGCCGATCGGCGGGGACGCGCTAGCCGACGCATTGACGATGGCCGGGATCGAAGTCGAAGGCCGCGTGCCGGTCGCGCCGCCGTTTTCCGGAGTCGTGGTAGGCAAAGTACTTGCCGTCGAGCGTCACCCGAATGCCGAGCGTCTCACCATCTGCCGCGTCGACGTCGGCCAGGATGCGCCGGTGTCCGTCGTTTGCGGCGCGCCCAATGTCGCGGCCGGCGTCGTAGCGCCGTATGCGCAGTCGGGGGCGATGCTTCCGGGCGGGTTGAACATCGGGCGAGCGGTGATGCGCGGCGTTGAATCGCAAGGCATGCTCTGCTCGGCCAGCGAGCTCGGATTGTCCGACGATGCGTCGGGGCTGTTGCTGCTCGATCCGGATGCGCCGATCGGCGTCGACTTGCGCCGCGTCCTCGACCTCGACGATGCAGTGCTCGAGGTCAAGCTCACGCCGAACCGCGCCGACTGCCTGTCGATCCTCGGCCTGGCGCGCGAAGTCGCCGCCATCACGGGGGTACCGCTCGCGCAACCGCCGCTCGAGGCGGCGCCCGCCCGCGGCAGCGGACGCCGCGGAGTCCGCATCGAGGATCCGCTTGCGTGCCCGCGATTTTGCGGCCGCGTCATCGAGGGCATCGACGCCACCGCTCCGACGCCGGCGTGGATCAGGCAGCGCATCGAGCGCAGCGGCATCCGCTCGATCTCGGCAATTGTCGATGTCACCAACTATGTGATGCTCGAGCTCGGACAACCGTTGCATGCCTACGATGACGCGCTGCTCGACGGCGTCGTCGTCGTTCGCTTTGCCCGGCCCGGCGAGCAGCTGAGGCTGCTCAACGGCCAGACGCTTGATCTCGATCCTGACCTGCTGCTGGTCGCCGACGAGAAGAAACCCCTCGGCCTCGCCGGAATCATGGGTGGAGAACATAGCGGCATCAGCACCGGCACGAAAATGGTGTTTCTCGAAGGGGCGTTATGGAATCCGGCGGTGATCCAGGGCAAGGCGCGCCGGCTCGGCTTCGCCACCGATGCCGGGTTTCGCTTCGAGCGCGGCGTCGATTTCGCCATCGGCCCCGCGGCGGTCGAACGCGCGACGCAGTTGATCATCGATGTCTGCGGGGGCCGTGCCGGCGCGCTGATCGACGTTCGCGGCACGCTGCCGCGGCGCGATCCCGTGCGCGTGCGGAGCACGCGCGCAACACGCCTCCTCGGCGTCGCGATCGCGCCCGAGACGATAGCTGCGATCTTCGCGCGCCTCGGACTCGCCGCCAAACGCGAGGGCTCCGACTTCATCGTCACGCCGCCTTCGTATCGCTTCGATCTGACGATCGAAGAAGACTTCATCGAGGAGGTCGCGCGCTTGTACGGCTATGACAACATCCCGACGCGGCCGGTCAGGCATACGCAGGCGATGCTGCCGGCGCCCGAGAGCGTTCGATCTGCAACGGGGCTTCGCAACCGGCTGGTCGATCGTGACTACCACGAGGTGATTACGTTCAGCTTTGTCAGCTCCGATACCGAGCGCCTGCTGAACGCCGATTCGGCTCCGATCAGCGTGCTCAATCCGATCGCGAGCAACCTCGACGTCATGCGCACCACGCTGCTGGGAGGCCTGCTCGAGGTCCTGCGCACGAACGTCAATCGCAAACTGGACCGCGTTCGCGTGTTCGAGGCCGGCCGCTGCTTCGTCCGAGACGGCGAGCACTACAACCAGTCGCTGCGGATCGGTGGACTGGCATTCGGATCGGCGTTGCCCGAGCATTGGGATGGCGGCATGCGCGAGATCGATTTTTTCGACGTCAAAGGCGACGTCGAAGCACTGGCGGCACCACTGGCGGTGACGACCCAGGCGGCCACTCACACGGCGCTGCATCCGGGTCGGTCGGCGCGTGTCCTCATAGCCGGCAAAGCGGCCGGGTGGATCGGCGAGCTGCACCCGCGGTTGGTTCGCGCCTACGAGTTGACCAAGGCGCCGGTCGTATTCGAAATCGACCAGGAGGCCATCGAGCGGACCGGGCTGCCGGTGGCGCGTCCCGTGCCCCGCTTTCCGACGGTACGGCGGGATTTGGCCGTGGTGGTCGACGACGGGGTATCGGTGCAATCGCTGCTGGATGCGCTGAAAACCGTGCGCCCCCCGCATGTCGAGCGTATAGCCGTGTTTGACGTCTACCGCGGCCCTGGCGTCGGCCCGGGGAAGAAAAGCCTTGCAATTCTTGTGCTTATGCAAGATACTGCACGTACTTTGACGGACGCCGAAATCGACGCCACCGTGGCCGATTTGCTGCGGGAACTCCAAAATCGATTCAAGGCTACGTTACGCCAGTAGGGAATCCGATGACGCTGACCAAAGCCGAACTCGCTGACTTGCTCTTCGAACAGCTCGGCCTCAACAAACGCGAGGCCAAGGACATGGTCGAGCGCTTTTTCGAGGAAATCCGAATCGCGCTGGAATCGGGCGATAGCGTCAAATTGTCCGGTTTCGGGAATTTCCAGCTTCGCGAAAAGCCGCAGCGCCCAGGGCGCAATCCCAAGACCGGCGAGGAAATTCCGATCACCGCTCGCCGGGTCGTCACTTTCCACGCCAGTCAAAAACTGAAGGCAATGGTCGAAGCCGCGAACCATGGCCGAGCCCAGGCAGACTAAGTCCGACCTTCCGGCGATACCCGCCAAGCGCTACTTCACCATAGGCGAGGTGAGCGACCTTTGCGCGGTCAAGCCGCATGTGCTGCGCTATTGGGAGCAGGAATTCACGCAGCTCAAGCCAGTAAAGCGCCGCGGCAACCGCCGCTACTACCAGCACCACGAGGTGTTGCTGATCCGCCGCATCCGGGACCTGCTTTACGAGCAGGGATTCACTATCAACGGTGCGCGCCACCGGCTCGAATCGGATGCCGTGGGCGATGAGTCCGCGGCAAGCAACGACGGCGGCCGGCATCGGGGAGCCCGCCCGAATGCGGCGCTATCGTCTGCCCAAATACGTCAGGTCATTGAGGAAATCCGTCGGCTTTTAGCCCCTGCGGGATGAAGGCGATATAATTTGCTGAATTTAATGATTATCCGTCGGGGCGTAGCGCAGCCTGGTAGCGCACCTGCATGGGGTGCAGGGGGTCGAGT
>JBDTNP010000389.1:0-5317 GCA_039933695.1 Betaproteobacteria bacterium
GGGCCGATGCGCTTTTTCAAGGACGTGATCTGGCCGCTCTCGCGCACCAATGTGCTGGCGCTGTTCGTCATCATGTTCATCTACGGCTGGAACCAGTACCTGTGGCCGCTGCTGGTGACGACGCGGGAAGACATGTACACCGTCGTCATCGGCATCAAGCGGATGGTGGCGGGCGGCGACACGCTGATCGAATGGCAGTACGTGATGGCGACCGCGATGCTGGCGCTGCTGCCGCCGGCAGTCGTCGTGCTGCTGATGCAGCGGTGGTTCGTCAAGGGATTGGTCGATACTGAAAAATGAACGCGTCATCCCGGCGCAGGCCGGGATCCAAGTGACGTCGGACCAGGCCGCGTGCGGCGCGGATCAGGGCCCGACGTCATCCCGGCGTAGGCCGGGATCCAAGTTGCGATGTCGCGCTTGTCGTGCATCGCTGATTGGGCCCCGGCCTGCGCCGGGGCGACGCCTGCCCGGGGCGACGCCTGCGCCGGGGCGACAATAGGAACCAAATGGCCAAAGTCCATTTCCGCCAGGTAACCAAGCGCTACGGCGAGCTCGAGGTCATCCACGGCATCGACCTGGATGTCGCCGATGGCGAGTTCATCGTCATCGTCGGTCCGTCCGGCTGCGGCAAGTCGACCTTGCTGCGCATGGTGGCAGGCCTCGAAACGATCACCGGCGGCGAGATATCGATCGGAGATCGCGTCGTCAACGCGCTGGAACCCAAGGATCGCGACATCGCGATGGTGTTTCAGAACTACGCGCTATACCCGCACATGAGCGTATACGGGAACATGGCCTACGGCCTGAAGATCCGCGGCATGTCGAAGGCCGACATCGATGCGAGGGTCAAGCGCGCGGCGGAAATCCTCGAGCTCGGCCCGCTGCTGGAGCGCAAGCCGCGGCAGTTGTCCGGCGGCCAGCGCCAGCGCGTCGCGATGGGCCGCGCGATCGTGCGCGAGCCCGCGGTGTTCCTGTTCGACGAGCCCTTGTCGAACCTCGACGCGAAGCTCCGCGTGCAGATGCGTTTCGAGATACAGAAGCTGCATCGCCGCCTCGGCACGACCAGCCTGTACGTGACGCACGACCAGGTCGAGGCGATGACGCTGGCGCAGCGCATGGTCGTGATGAATGCGGGACGCGCCGAGCAGATCGGCACACCGATGGAGGTCTACGAGAATCCGGCGACCGTGTTCGTCGCCGGATTCATCGGCTCGCCGGCGATGAACTTCATCGACGGCAAGAGCGAGGGAGACGGGCGCATACAGCTCGACGGCAGCGGCATACTGATCGTGCCGAAAGCGCCCGCCGCCGGAAAAAAGCTCACGATCGGCATTCGCCCCGAACACCTGACGCCGTCCGAGCCCAGCGAAGCCAACCTGGTGGGCAGCGTCGAGGTGATCGAGGCGCTGGGCGCCGACACGCTGCTCCACGTCGCCGTCGCCGGGCGCAGCGGCATTGCGCGCCTTCCCGCCGGCACGCCCGCCGAGGTCGGCGAGCCGATCGCGCTCGCCGCCGACCGCGATCGCATTTACATGTTCGACGCCGAAACCGGCGCCCGGGTGTGGGCGTGACACTGCGGGCATGAGCGCCGAGGCACGCGCTCGCGCGAGCGCCTGGCCGTATCCCCGCTTTATCGCCCATCGCGGCGCCGGCAAGCTGGCGCCAGAGAACACCCTGGCCGCAATGCGCGTCGGGTACGCGCACGGCTATCGGATGGTCGAGTTCGACGTCAAGCTCTCCGGCGACGGCGTGCCGTTTCTGCTGCACGACGACACGCTCGACCGCACGACCGACGGCCGCGGCCGCGCCGATGCGCTGACCTGGGCCGAGCTTGCCAAGCTCGACGCCGGCAGCTGGCATTCGGGCGTGTATGCCGGAGAGATGCTGCCGACCTTGGTCGCGATTGCGCGCTGGTCGATCGCCAACGGCGTCGCGTGCAATATCGAGATCAAGCCGAGCCCCGGGCGCGAGAGCGCGACGGGCGCCGCGGTTGCGCTGGACGCGCGCGCGCTCTGGCGCGGTGCGACAATCGCGCCGCTGCTGTCGTCGTTTTCGGAAGCAGCGCTGGCTGAGGCCAGCGCCGTCGCGCCGGAGTTGCCGCGGGCGCTGCTGGTCGAGAAGGTTCCGCCCGACTGGCCGGAGCGCCTGGTGCGCCTGCGATGCGTGGCACTCGACACCGATTATCGCGAGATCGATGCGGCGCTCGTCGCCGCCGTCCACGCCGCCGGCTGCAAGATGCTCTGCTATACGCCGAACGATCCCTCGAAAGCGGCCGAATTGGTGCGCTGGGGCGTCGACGGCATCATCACCGACGCGGTCGACGCGATCCGGCCGGCTTGAGCCGGCAACACCTGGTTACATCCGGCCGTCAACACGCGCCGCGGCCTCCCATTGTCGGATGCGTGGGCACGTGCCCATTGGAACCAGGAGGAATCCGATGAAACGGGCTGGGTCTGCTAGGCCCAGCCTTTGGACCGCTTCACCGCCGTGTCCCATCCCGCCGTCAATTCGGCCGCGCGCTCGCGCGTCATCGCCGGCTCGAAGCGCCGGTCGACGCGCCAATTCGCGCGGATGTCGTCGGTGTTCTTCCAGTAGCCGACCGCGAGCCCGGCCAGATACGCAGCGCCCAGGGCGGTGGTCTCCTGCACTTTCGGGCGCACGATCGGCACGCCGAGCAGATCGGCCTGGAATTGCATCAGCAGATTGTTCGCGGTGGCGCCGCCGTCGACACGAAGATCGGCGAGCGCAAGCCCGGCGTCGGCCTGCATCGCGCGCAGCACTTCCGCGCTCTGGTAGGCGATCGACTCCAGCGCCGCGCGCGCGATATGCGCGGAGGTCGAGCCTCGCGTCAGACCGAACATCGCGCCGCGCGCATAGGCGTCCCAGTGCGGCGCGCCGAGCCCTGCGAACGCCGGCACGAGGTAGACGCCGCCGTTGTCCGGCACGCTCGCCGCCAGCGCCTCGACTTCCGGCGCCGAGCGGATGATCTTGAGCCCGTCGCGCAGCCACTGCACGACCGCGCCCGCGATGAAGACGCTGCCCTCGAGCGCGTAGTCGATGCGGTCGTCGCGCTTCCAGGCGATCGTCGAGACCAGATGATGCGACGATGGGACGGCGCCGGCGCCGGTGTTGAGCAGCAGAAAGCAACCGGTGCCGTAGGTATTCTTGGCCATCCCGCGCTCCAGGCACGCCTGGCCGAACAGCGCCGCCTGCTGGTCGCCGGCGATGCCTGCGATCGGCACGCTGGTCCCGGCGATCGTCGCGTCGGCGCACACGCCCGACGATGCGACGACCGCCGGCAGCACCGCGCGCGGCACGTCGAGCAAGTCCAGCAGTTCGTCGTCCCAGTCACCGCGATTGATGTCGAACAGCAGCGTGCGGCTGGCGTTCGACGCATCGGTGACGTGCACCGCGCCGCCGGTCAGATTCCAGATCAGCCAGGAGTCGACGGTGCCGAACGCGAGCTCGCCGCGCATTGCGCGCTCGCGAGCGCCGGCGACGTTGTCGAGCAGCCATTTGAGCTTGGTGCCGGAAAAATAAGCGTCGAGCACCAGCCCGGTCTTGCGTCTGAACAGCGGCTCGTGGCCCGCGGCGCGCAGCTGGTCGCAAGTGGCGGCAGTGCGGCGGTCCTGCCAGACAATGGCGTTGGCTACCGGCTTGCCGCTGCCGCGCTCCCACAGCAGCGTCGTCTCGCGCTGATTGGTGATGCCGAGCGCGGCGAGATCGCCGGCCCCGATGCCGGCGCTGGCCAGCGCCTCGGTGACCACACCCGATTGCGTCGCCCAGATCTCGGTCGGATCGTGCTCGACCCAGCCGGGTTGCGGAAAGATCTGCCGGAATTCCTTTTGCGCGGCGCCGCGGATCTTCCCGGCGTGATCGAACACGATCGCGCGGGAACTGGTGGTGCCCTGGTCGAGAGCGAGCACGAATGACATCGTCGACGCCTTAAGAAGAACGGCCAAATAAGGTAAGATAACGCGCTTTGTGGCCGCTGGCATTGTAACCATTTCGTGCAGCCAATTTGCCGGGCCAAACGTCCGCCACGCCGGGCTCCCGATCCATGCCGCTTTCATCCGCCGCCGTCGACCGTTCGCGCCTGCACGTACGCGCCGTGACCTATGAAGGCTATCGGCGCGGCGACGATCTGTTCGACATCGAAGGCCACCTGACCGACGTCAAGGACCACGACTACGCGCTGCTCACCGGCGTGCGCCGCGCCGGCGAGCCGGTGCACGACATGTGGATACGCCTGACGATCGGCCGCGACTATCTTATCCGCGCGATCGAGGTCCGGACCGACGAGATGCCGTACCCGGGCGCCTGCGACCTGATCACGCCGGCGTACGACAAGCTGGTCGGCGCGAGCCTGCTGCACGGCTTCCGGCGGACGTTGCAGGAAGCGATGGGCGGCGTCCAGGGCTGCAGCCATCTGACCGAGCTGCTGTCGCACGCACCGACTGCGGCGATCCAGATGTTTGCCGGCCTGCGGCGCGAAATCGAAGGCGACGAGCGGCCGTTTCAGCTCGATCGCTGCCACGCGCTGGAAACGACGACCGACACCGTGCGCCGCTATTACCCGCGCTGGTATCGCGGCGCCGCGTAGCACGACGCAAGGAGCGGCGTTTGAAAATTCACGAGTACCAGGGCAAGGAAATCCTGCGCCGCTTCGGCATCCCGACGCCGCGCGGGATTCCCGCTTTCTCGGTCGACGAGGCGGTCAAGGCAGCCGAGGCGCTGGGCGGCAAAGTGTGGGTCGTCAAGGCGCAGATCCACGCCGGAGGCCGGGGCAAGGGCGGCGGCGTCAAGCTCGGCAGGTCGATCGCCGAGGTGCGCGAGCTGGCGGGGCAAATCCTCGGCATGCAATTGATCACGCACCAGACCGGGCCGCGCGGACAGACGGTGCGGCGCCTCTTGATCGAGGAAGGGGAGGACATCCGCAAGGAGCTCTACGTCGGCATGGTCGTCGACCGCACGACGCAGCGCGTCGTGCTGATGGCGAGCTCCGACGGCGGCATGGATATCGAGGAAGTTGCGGCCAGAACGCCGGACAGGATTCACAAGGTCTTTGTCGATCCGGGCAAAGGCCTTTCCGACCGCGAAGCCGACGGCATCGCGCGGCAGATCGGCATTCCGGAAGGCAGCGCGGCCGAGGCGCGCACGCTGCTGCAGGGCCTCTATCGCGCCTTCGACCAGACCGATGCGTCGCTCGCCGAGATCAATCCGCTGATCCTCACCGGCGACGGCCGCGTGATCGCGCTCGACGCGAAGGTCAACTTCGACGACAACGCCCTGTTCCGGCATCCCGATATCGTCGAGA
>JBDTNP010000390.1:0-3404 GCA_039933695.1 Betaproteobacteria bacterium
TGATGTAGGCGACGGTAGCCAAGATAGCGGATAGGTTCGATGGGGCGGAGCGTGCGGACCCGGAAACGCGGCCGCGTCGACCTGGCCGCAGACGGTCTGGAATGACCGTCCATGTCCCTCAAGTCTAGCGCCGTCGGACGCGCGTGACGAGTACCGGCCCTGCAAGATAGAGTGCGGATCCCTTCTCCGCTCTTGGCGGTGCGTCCAATGACCGTTCGTTCCGTAACGCAAAACGTGCCGACCGCCCACCGGCTCGCCGTCGTCCTGCAGCAGCTCGCGCAAATCGTCGTCGGCAAGGACGAGCCGCTCAAGCTCGCGCTCGCCTGCCTGATAGCGCGCGGCCACCTGCTGATCGAGGACATTCCCGGCGTCGGCAAGTCGACGCTGGCGCAGGCGCTGGCGGCGACGCTGGGCCTGCAGTACGCCCGCATCCAGTTCACCAGCGATCTCTTGCCCGCCGACGTTCTCGGCGTGTCGATTTTCGATCCCTCGACCCACGCCTTCCGTTTTCATTCGGGGCCGATTTTCCATTCGATCGTGCTGGCCGATGAAATAAACCGCGCCCCGCCGAAGACGCAAAGCGCTCTGCTCGAAGCGATGGAAGAGCGCCAGGTCTCGATCGACGGCAATACGCGGCCGCTGCCCGATCCGTTTTTCGTCATCGCGACGCAGAATCCGGCCGAGCAGATCGGCGCGTATCCGCTGCCCGAATCGCAGCTCGACCGATTCCTGATGACGATCGAGCTCGGCTACCCCGAGCCCGCGGCGGAGCGCGAGCTGCTGCTGTCCGGCGACCGGCGCGTGCGCATCGCGGAACTCGCTCCCTGCGCGGACACGGCGACCTTGATCGCCTGGCAGCGCGAGGCCGCCGCGGTGCACGTTGCACCCGCGCTGCTCGACTACGTGCAGGCGCTGCTCGCGGCTTCGCGCGGCGCCGGAGCAACGACCGGCGCGCATCGCGGCCTGTCGCCGCGCGCGGGTCTCTTGCTGGTCGCCGCCAGCCGCGCCTGGGCGCTGCTGGCCGGGCGGCCGATGGTGCTGCCCGAGGACGTGCAGTCCGTGTTTCCCGCGATCGCCGGCCATCGCCTCGCCGGCAGCGCGCGCGCCGGCGGCCCGCAGGCAAAAGCGCTGCTGCGCGCGGTGCCGCTGCCCTGAATCCGGCGCTCCCCGGCGATGCATTCGCCCACGACCTGAACGTCGCGCCGACATGCGATGCTGGATCCGGCGCAAGGCGGTTGAGGGCAACTGAGGGCCGGTATCGACCGACGATGGCAACGCTTCCGTTAAGCAACTCGTGGATCGCGCGGACGCGGCAGCGCTGCTGGCGACTCACGCCCGGCGACCGCGAGCCGGTGGTCCTGCGTCACAGCCGCATCTACATCCTGCCGACGCGCCGCGGCTTCGCGGTGATCGCGACGTTGGTGATCATGTTGCTGACTTCGATGAACTACGCGCTGTCGCTCGGTTATGCGATGACTTTTATCGCCGCAGGCATGGTAGCGGCGGCGCTGCTCGCAACGTTTCGCAATCTCGCCGGCATCGCGAGCGCGCCGATTGCGGCCGGCGAAGCATTTGCCGGCGGCGAGGTCGCGTTCACGCTGTCGCTGGCCAGCGGCAGTCGAGAGCGCACCGGCATCGTCGTCGCGCCGTCGGACGGCGCACCGGAGGTCGTCGATCTGCCGGCTGATGCGACGCGGTCGGTCGTGCTGACCGTCGTCGCGCCACGACGTGGTCCGCGGCCGCTGGGCAGAATAACCTTGTGGAGCAACTTTCCGCTGGGCCTGTGGCGCGGCTGGGCCTACGTGCATTTTCCTTTGACGGCATGCATCTATCCGGCGCCGGAAACGGCCCCCCCGCCATTGCCAACCAGCCGACTGTGCATCGATCCGCAACGCGCGGCACGCACCGCCGACGCGGAGCTCGGAGGCCTGCGCGATTACGAGCGCGGCGACCCGCACAACCGCATCGCATGGAAAGCCGTCGCCCGCGGCGGCGGCTGGTACACCAAGCAATTCGAAGGCGGCGCAGGCGGCGGCGCGCTCGACCTCGACTGGTTCGAGCTGCCGTCGGCAATCGATGAAGAATTGCGGTTGTCGCGCCTGACCGCCTGGGTCCTCGCCGCCGAGCGCGAGACGCGCGCTTTCGCGCTGCGGCTTCCCGGCACCGAGCTGCGGCACGGACAAGGCGCCGGCCATCGCCGCGCCGCGCTGAACGCGCTGGCCTCGTTCGGCCAGCCGAAAGCGCCATGAACGGCAGCAAGATAGGCGCGCCGCTGGCGCGCACGCAACTCGGCGCGCTTGCGGCATTGCTTCTTTGCGCGCAAATGCCGCTGTGGGCGCACATCGACCGCTGGATCGCCGTTGCCGGCACGGCGCTGATCGTCGCGCGGCTCGTTCTTCCTTTCGACCGCAATAATCTGCGCAATCTGCGCCGCTGGCTGCTGCCGGGCCTGGCGCTTGCCGCCGCGATCGGCATACGCGCCGAGTACGGCTATTTCATCGCGCGCGACCCGTGCGTCGCGTTCCTCTACGTTCTGGTCGGCATCAAGTTCCTAGAGGCCCGCGGCGCGCGCGACGGTGCGCTTCTGGTTTGCCTCGCGCTGTTCCTCGCGCTGACGCAGTTCTTCTACGCGCAGACGATCCTCGCCGCTCTCGCCGCGATGCCCGCGCTGCTGGCGACCGGCGTCGCGCTTGCGGTCCTGCGCACGTCGGCGGGTGCGACCGAACCGTGGCGACCGCATCTGCGCGCGACGGCGCGGTTGATCCTGCAGGGTGTGCCGATCGCGGCGCTGCTGTTCGTCCTGTTTCCGCGGCTGGCCGGGCCGCTGTGGGGCAGCCCGCTCGAAAGTGGCGCCCGCACCGGCCTTTCGGAGAGCATGTCGCCTGGATCGATCAGCGAGCTCTCGCTGTCCGATGACGTCGCCTTTCGCGTCGAGTTCGCGAGCGCGCTGCCGCCGCCGTCGCAACGGTATTGGCGCGGCCCGGTGTTCTCGCGTTTCGACGGCGCGACCTGGCGCCCGCTGTACAAGCTGCGCGGCGGCCAATTCGTGCCACCGGCCGGCCGCCCGGTCGACTACACGGTGACGATGGAGCCGCATGGCAAGCTCTGGCTGTTCGCGCTCGAGCATCCGACCGGCCCGCCGCGCGCAACCAATCCCGACGCGCCGGCCGGGGTCCCGACCGAGGTGCTCGCCGCCGTGACCTACGACCAGCAGCTGCTGGCCAAGGCCCCGGTCACGCAAGCCGTGCGCTACACGGTGCGTTCGGCAACCGTCGGCACGTTCTCTGCGGTGACCAACGATGCACCGGACAACCTGCAGCTCCCGCACGGCAATCCGCGCACGATCGAATTCGCGCGCGATCTGCGCGATCGCAGCGCGTCGGATCGCGCATACATCGCCGTGG
>JBDTNP010000391.1:0-2544 GCA_039933695.1 Betaproteobacteria bacterium
CGTTGGCCCCCACGCGCGTCGCGACGACCGGCAAGCCGCAAGCCATCGCCTCGAGAATCGTATTGGAAACGCCTTCCGCCAGCGATGGCAACACGAAGCAGTCGAGACCCTGGAGCATCGGCGCCACGTCGGCGCGCTCGCCGGCGAACCAGGCCAGCTCGCGCACGCCGGCGGACTCAAGTATCGCCTCGACCTCGCTTCTCAGCCTGCCGTCGCCGACCAGCACCAGCCGCAGCCGCGCCCGGGCTTCAGGATCGGCGCCGACGGCGGTGACGAACGCCCGCGCCAGGTTGGTCTGGTCCTTGACGGCTTCCATCCGGCCGACGGTGCCGACCAGCCAGTAGTCGGGCCTCCGGAACGGACAGGCGTCGATCGGCGCGCGCGCGCCTGGCGCGGGGCAAAAACGTGCGGTGTCGACGCCGTTGTAGATCTGTTCGACGCGTGTCGCCGGCACGCCGATGCGCTCGCGCAGATAGGATTCGAGGTCGGGCGAGAGCGCGACATAGCGCGTTACGAACGGACGGAACAAGCGCCGCACCCGCTGGTAGCGCCGGCTCGAGCCATCGAGATCGCCGACATCTCGACCATGCTCGCCGTGCAGGCGTGCCGGAACGCCGGCGATCCAGGCGGGAAGCGTGGCTTCGAGCGCGGCCAGGTTTCGCGTGTGCACGATCGCGGGCCTGAGCTCCCGCAGAAGCGAGACGAGCCTCGGATACAGGCGGACCGTGTGACCTGGCGCTTTGTGCAAAGCGATGCAGCGCACCGCGCCGCTGGAGATTCGCGCCGCGAACGCAGCGTCCACCTCGGTAAGCGACACAACCGCGTGCCGCCAGGATTGCGCTGGCAGCCGGTTGATCAGATTGACGACGCCGTTCTCCAGTCCACCGACAGCGAACCGGTACACGACATGGACGATCAGCGGCGGCATCGCATTCATCAGCGGGATTCGCGCGCTGCCGCTAGCGTGCGCTCGATCGACGGCGACATTTCCTTCGTAAAGGCTCGCAGGAGCGACGTCTGATCGTCGTCGCGCGTGCGCCGGGCCGCATAGATGACGACCAGCGCAGCATCGTCGCCATGCCCGGAGACCTTCGACCACGCCTGCAGCGCTTTCGCCTCGTACTGGCTCGAGGTCACGCGTCCGGCGATCCAGTACAGCCGATAGGTTTGCAGCGCCGTCGATTGGCCGGACAGATCCGCGCGTTCGATGCGCTCCGGCCGCCCGCTCCACTCGACGCTCTCGCTCCCCTTGCCGACCTGTTTCCACTTCCAGTCTTCCGGCGCGACCAGCTGATTGCCCGAGGTGATCAGCTCGTTTCCTTTGGACTGGTGCCGGTAATAGGCAATGTACAGGCCGACTTCATGGCCGTCCTTGGTCAAGGTCTGCTGCAGGTCCGCTGCGTAGCCGCGGTAGCGCGGCTTCCAGGCGGTCAACGCGATCGGGCTGTCGCCCCAACCGTTCGCGGCGGCTACAGCGGGGATGCCGGGGTTCGACGATGGGTCTGTACGGTCGATCCTCGCCTCAAGCGGCAGCCAGACGCCGGCCGCGACGATCGCCGCGACGGCAGCCGCGAACAAAGCGCGCGGCGGCGCAGCCAGCACAGGCGCTGTCGCAGGTCGCGACGGCGCGGCCGGCGCAGGCGCTGCGTCTTCCTGCCAGAACGATCCGATCCAGAACAGCAACAGCATCACCAGACCGAAGAAGACCCAGCCGTAGATGATATGGTCGACACCGACTGCCAGCTTGTTGTTCGACAGATGGCCGAGCATCACAATCATGTACGCCCGCAGCCAGTTGGCCACGATCGGCACCAGGATTGCCGCTGCCATGAACATCACCCGCCGGCGGGTGCTGCGGTAAGCGAGGGCGGCATAGATCGTGCCGATCATCACGGAAGCGATGATGTACCGGATGCCGCTGCACGCTTCGACGACCGACCAGGCGCCCGAAGGAATGATAAAGAGATTGGCCTCGCGATAGACCGGCACGCCCGACAAGCGCAGCGCCGCCACGGTAAAGTTGGCCGTCCATTCGATCAGGGTCGGGACGAATATCTCGCCGAAGGGCACGGCGAACAGCAGGAAGGCGAGCGGGAAGAATGCCGCCCGCGCGATGCGCGTGCCCAGCACAGTTACGATCGCAGCCTGCAACATGAAGACGAGGGCGAACTGCTTGACGCCTAGCACGTCGGCCACCGAAGTGACGAACCAGAGCGCCCCGGCGGCGAATACGATTGCGAGCCCCGGCCACCACGGCCTGGCGGGAACCGCCGCGATCGTCTCGCGCTGGCGCCAGACCAGCCACAGGCATATCGGCACGATGACGAACCCGTGGGTAAACGTTTCCGACCGCATCCAGATCGCAACGATCGACGCGGCCGTCGGCCAGAAGAGCGCCAGAATACCGAGCACGGCAAGGCTGGCCGCCAGCACCGGCGCGAGGCGCCAGCTGGCCTGCCAGTCGGCGGTCACGGTCGCGCGATCGCCGCGACCTGCGTCGGCAGGCGGGTCATCCGGCGCCGGGCGCGCGCCGGCGCGGGACCT
>JBDTNP010000392.1:0-5823 GCA_039933695.1 Betaproteobacteria bacterium
AAGGCCGGCCTGGCGCGATTTACGGCGGCTTTCCGCTCTGAACATGGACAACTGCGCGATCCACTCAGGCGCGGCAATCGCGTAGCCCAGCCGAATGCCGGCCATGCCGACTTTCGACAGCGTACGCAGGACCAGCAGATTCGGGAATTCGGCGATGCGAGGAAGGAAGCTCGCGTCGGCGAACGCGGCATAGGCCTCGTCGACCACGACGAGACCCGGCGAGGCGCGGATGATCGCCGCGACATCGTCGCCGGAGAACAGATTGCCGGTCGGATTGTTCGGGTAGGCGAGAAAGGTCAGTGCGGGGCGCTCGCGCTCGACCGCGGCCAGCATCGCATCGCGGTCGAGGCCGAAGTCGCTCGCCAGCGGGACGCCGACAAAGCGCATGCCCGCATGAATCGCGTTCAGCCGATACATGACAAACGATGGTTCGGGCGCGAGCATCGCCGCACCCGGACGGGCCATCGCCACGGTGATCAGCTGGATCAGCTCGTCCGAGCCGTTGCCGACCATCAGCCCCAGCGAGTCGGGGATGCCGTAGGCGACCGCCAGCGCGCGCTTGACCCGGTCGGCGGCGATGTCGGGATAGCGGTTGACGGCGACTTGCGCGAGAGCGGCGTCGAGGCGGCCTCGCACCACGTCCGGCAGCGGAAATGGGTTTTCCATCGCGTCGAGCTTGATCATGTCCTCCGCGGAAGCGGTCGTGTAGGCCGACAGCGCGCAGATCTCCGGCCGCACGACCGCAGCGACGATGCCCGCTGCGTCGAGCCCCGGCGGACGGTCGCTCATGGATCGATCCGGTACTGGGCGCTCGCGGCGTGCGCCGGAAGCCCCTCGCCGCGCGCGAGCGTGGCGGCGATCGCACCGAGCGTGCGCGCACCCTCGCGCGACGCGGCGATCACGCTGGTCCGCTTCTGAAAATCGTAGACGCCGAGCGGCGATGAATAACGCGCGCTGCGGGCGGTCGGCAACACGTGATTCGGGCCGGCACAGTAGTCGCCCAGCGCTTCGGAGCTGTGATGCCCGACGAATATCGCGCCGGCGTTGCGGATCTGCGGCAACAGATCGTCGGGCGCGGCGACCGCGAGCTCGAGATGCTCGGGCGCGATCCCGTTGGCGAGCGAGCAGGCTTCGGCCAGATCGCGCACGAGGATCAGCGCGCCGCGCTGGCGCAGCGACGCCGCGATGATCTTTTCGCGCGGCATCGTTGGCAGCAGCTTCGCCATGCTGGCCGCGACCCGGTCGAGCAGGTTCGCGTCCGGCGAAAGCAGCAGCGCCTGCGCCGCCTCGTCGTGCTCGGCCTGCGCGAACAGATCCATCGCCACCCATTCCGGATTCGCGCTGCCGTCGGCGATCACCAGCACTTCCGACGGGCCGGCGACCATGTCGATGCCGACCACGCCGAACACGCGCCGCTTGGCCGAGGCAACGTAGGCGTTGCCGGGTCCGACGATCTTGTCGACCTGCGCAATCGTCGCCGTCCCGAACGCAAGCGCCGCGATCGCCTGTGCGCCGCCTATCGTGTACGTGCGCGTGACGCCGGCCAGATGGGCGGCAGCCAGCACCAGCGCATTCTTTACGCCGTTGGGCGTCGGAACGACCATGACGATCTGGCTGACGCCGGCGACCTTGGCTGGCAGCACATTCATCAGCACCGATGACGGATACGCGGCCTTGCCGCCGGGAACGTAGACGCCGACGCGCTCGAGCGGCGTAACGCGCAATCCCAGGCGCGTGCCGTCCGGCTCGGTGAACGACCAGGATTCGGCGCTCTGGCGCGAGTGATAGGCGCGGATGCGTTCGGCGGCCTGCGCAAGCGCGCGCTTCTGGTCGGCGGGGAGTGCGTCGTGCGCGGCTTTCAGCTCGGCTGCAGGCAATTCCAGCGCGGCGACCGACGTCGCCTTCACCCGGTCGAACAGGGCCGTGTACTCGAGCACCGCGGCATCGCCGCGAACGCGCACGTCGGTGACGATGCTGGCGACCGAGGCATCGATCGCATCGTCCTCGGCCATGTCGCGCGACGTCAGCTTTGCCAGCGCCGATGCGAAGCCGGGGGCCGACGAATCGAGGCGGCGAATCTCAGGCATCGCGCGGGACCGCCCTGGAGATGGCGTCGAGGATCGGTTGGACGACATCGCGCTTGAGCTTGAGCGCGGCGGGATTGACGATCAGCCGCGCGCTGATCGGCCGGATCTCCTCGACGACGACCAGATCGTTGGCTTGCAGCGTCTTGCCGGTACTGACGAGGTCGACGATCAGGTCGGCCAGGCCCACCAGCGGAGCGAGTTCCATCGAGCCGTACAGCTTGATCAGATCGACATGAATTCCCTTGGCGCCGAAATGCGCTCGCGCGGCGCCGACGTACTTGGTGGCGACTTTGAGCCGGGCGCCCCGCTGCACGGCGCTGGCGTAATCGAAATCGCGGCGCGCTGCGACGACCAGGCGGCAGCGGCCGATCCCCAGGTCGACCGGCTGATAGAGGCCCTCGCCGCCGTGCTCGAGCAGCACGTCCTTTCCGGCGACGCCCAGGTCGGCCGCGCCGTGCTGAACGTAGGTCGGAACGTCGGACGCGCGCACGATGACAAAACGCAGGTCGGCGCGATTGCTCGCCAGGATCAGCTTGCGTGAAGCTTCCGGATCGTCTTCCGGAGCGATCCCGGCCGCGGCCAGCAGCGGCAGCGTCTCATCGAAGATGCGCCCACGGGAGAGCGCGATGGTGAGCGGGAACATGGCGGGCGGGAAAGACGCATTCTAGCGCACTCACCGGTGTGCATCCGCCGGCCGGTCAGCTGACGCGGCGGATACGCGCGCCCAGCGCCGAGAGCTTGTCCTCGATGCGCTCGTAGCCGCGGTCGAGATGATAAATGCGATCAATCACCGTTTCGCCTTCGGCGATCAGTCCGGCGATCACCAGGCCCGCAGAGGCTCGCAGGTCGGTCGCCATCACATTCGCCGCGGTCAGCTTTTGTGCGCCGCGAACGATCGCCGTGTTGCCCTCGACCTCGATCGTCGCGCCGAGGCGCTTCAACTCCTGCACGTGCATCATGCGGTTCTCGAATATCGTTTCGGTGATCATCGCCGCATCGTCGGCAACGGTCATCAGCGCCATCAGCTGCGCCTGCATGTCGGTCGGAAAGCCCGGATACGGCGCGGTGCGCATCGATACCGACCTGAGCATGCCGTTGCGCTTGATCCGGATCGTGCTCCCGGCGATCGTCGGGGCAACGCCCGCTTCCCCGAGCTTGTCGAGGACGGCGCCCAGCGTATCGGGCCGCGCGCCGGTGAGCGCGACGTCGCCGCCGGTCGCGGCGGCAGCGACCAGGAAGGTACCGGTCTCGATGCGATCGGGCATGATCTCGTGCGTGGCGCCCGACAGACGAGACACGCCCTCGATCACGATGCGGTCGGTGCCCGCGCCGGTGATCCTGGCCCCCATCGCCTTCAGGCAGTCGGCGAGATCGACGACCTCGGGCTCGCGCGCCGCGTTGTCCAGCACCGTCGTGCCGGCCGCGAGCGTCGCGGCCATCATCAGGTTTTCGGTGCCGGTCACCGTCACCACGTCGAAGACGAAATTGGCGCCGGACAGACGCTTCGCCTTGGCGTCGATGTACCCATGATCGAGATCGATCTCCGCCCCCATCGCCTGCAGCCCCTTGATGTGCTGGTCGACCGGGCGAAGCCCGATCGCGCAGCCGCCGGGCAGCGACACGCGCGCTTCGCCGCAGCGCGCGAGCAGCGGTCCGAGTGCCAAGATCGACGCTCGCATCGTCTTCACCATCTCGTAGGGCGCGAGCGGCCAGTCGATGGTTGCCGCCGAAAGCGTCAGCGCACCATCGTCGCCTTCCGCGTGCACGCCCATCTGCGCGAGCAGCGAGCGCATCGTGCGCACGTCATTGAGCTTCGGCACGTTCGTGAGCACCAGAGGCTCGGGGGTCAGCAGAGCGGCGCAAAGTATCGGCAACGCCGCATTCTTGGCGCCGGAAACCTGCACTTCGCCTTGCAGCTCGACGCCGCCCGTGATCGCCAGCTTGTCCATCCGCGCTAGCCCGGCCCGTGGGCGGAAGCCGCTGCGCGCCATTGCGCCGGCGTCAGCGTCTGCATCGACAGCGCATGAATTTCTTCGCGCATGCGCTCGCCGAGCACGCCGTAGACGAGCTGATGCTGCCGCACCATGCTCAAGCCGGTGAATGCCGCGCTGACGATCAGCGCCCGGAAGTGACGCCCGTCGCCGTCTACCGCGACGTGCTCGCAACTGATCCCCGACTCGATCGCGCGCTTGATTTCTTCCGGAGTGATCACAGGCATGTCAGGGCCGAAGTTTGTAGCCGCGCTTGAGCATGACCAGCGTTACCGCGCTC
The DNA here is from genome assembly GCA_039933695.1 of Betaproteobacteria bacterium. GTDB lineage: Bacteria > Pseudomonadota > Gammaproteobacteria > Burkholderiales > Casimicrobiaceae > PALSA-1003. The sequence goes on from JBDTNP010000392.1 coordinate 4,359, forward strand.
AATCCCGCGCAGAAGAAGACGACGATCGCGAGGCTCGTCGCGGGTACGACGTCCGACAGGCCGAAAAAGCCGTAACGGAAGCCGTCGATCATATAGAAGAACGGATTGAAATGCGAAAGCGTCTGCCAGAACGGCGGCAATGAATGGATCGAGTAGAAGACGCCGGACAGGAACGTCAGCGGCACGATGACGAAGTTCTGGAACGCCGCCAGTTGATCGAATTTGTCGGACCAGATTCCCGCGATCAATCCGAGGCTGCCCAGAATGGCGCTGCCGAGCAGCGCGAACGCGATCGCCCACAGCGGATGCACCGGCGCGATCGGTGCAAACGCCAGCGTGACGACGAATACGCCAAGGCCGACTACGAGCCCGCGCACCATCGCGCCCAGCACGTAGGCGGCGAACATGTCGAGCGGCGACAGCGGGGTCAGCAGGACGAAGATCAGGTTGCCGGTGATCTTCGACTGGATCATCGACGACGAGCTGTTGGCGAACGCGTTCTGCAGCACCGACATCATTACCAGCCCGGGAACGAGGAACGCGGTGTAGGAGACGCGTCCGCCGAAGACCGACACGTGCGACTCGAGGACGTGCGAAAAGATCAGGAGATAGAGGAGCGCCGTCAGCACCGGCGCGAGTATCGTCTGGAAGCTGACCTTCCAGAAACGCAACAGCTCCTTGTAGAACAGCGTCAGCCAGCCCGCTCCGTGCGCCGGCAGCAGCCGTACGGGCGCGGCCACGCTTTGCGTCGGCTGCTCGATCGCCTTCATTCCTGCCGCGCCATGATGCGGAGGAACACCTGCTCGAGGTCGGCTTCCTGCAGCGACAGCTCGATGATGGTGATGCGCGCTTCGCGCAGCGCCGCGAGCATGCTCTCGAGATCGGCGTAGTCGGCCAGCGACAGCAGATAGGTCTGGCCGTCGTGGCGCAGCACCCGGCCCGGCCACGCGCCCGGCAGCGGGTCGGCGATGGTCAGCCGGACGGTGAGTCCGGCGAAGGTCGACAGCAGCTTCTGCTTGGTGTCGAGCGCGACGATCCTGCCCGCCTTGAGCATCGCGATGCGTCCGCACAGGGCTTCCGCTTCCTCCAGATAGTGCGTCGTCAGGATGATCGTGTGCCCATCGCCGTTGAGCTTGCGGATGAACGACCACAAGCTCTGCCGCAATTCGACGTCGACGCCGGCGGTGGGCTCGTCGAGGACGATCACCGGGGGCTTGTGCACCAGCGCCTGTCCGATCAGCATGCGGCGCTTCATTCCGCCGGAAAGCGACCGCATGTTGCTGTTGGCGCGCGAGGCTAGTCCGAGGTGGTGGAGCAGCTCGTCGATCCACTGATCCTGATCGCGAATGCCGAAATATCCGGCCTGGATGCGTAACGTCTCGCGCACGGTGAAAAACGGATCGAACACCAGTTCCTGCGGCACGACGCCCAGCCGGCGCCGGGCACGCGCATAATCGGTGACCAC
>JBDTNP010000393.1:0-3934 GCA_039933695.1 Betaproteobacteria bacterium
ACCGCGTCCTTCCAGTCGAGCACCTGGCGCAGCCATGCGATCTTTTCGTCGTACCCGGGGTCGCGCTGCGCGCCGCCGCCCTCCTTGTACCGCCAGTGCGACGCGACGCCGTACTCCGAATGCCGGTGCATGTCGTGCGTGCGGATCTGAACTTCCAGCGGCTTGCCGTCGGGGCCGATCACCGCGGTGTGCAGCGAGCGGTAGCGGTTGGCCTTCGGCTTGGCGATGTAATCGTCGAACTCCTGCGGCAGCGGCGTCCACAGGTTGTGCACGACGCCGAGCGCGGTGTAGCAGTCCTTGACGTCGCCGACCAGCACGCGCACCGCGCGGATGTCGTACAGCGCGTCGATTCCGACGCGCTTGCGGCGCATCTTGTTCCAGATGCTGGTGATGTGCTTCGGCCGTCCGGTGACCTCGGCCTTGACGCCGCCGGCGGCGAGGTCGCGGCGGATTTCGGCGACCGCCTGGTCGATGTAGCGCTGGCGATCGACGCGGCGCTCGTCGAGCGCGGCAACAATCTTGCGGTAGGCATCGGGCTCGAGCGCGCGAAGGCTGAGATCCTCGAGCTCCCACTTCAACTGCCAGACGCCGAGCCGGTTGGCCAGAGGCGCGAAAAGGTCCTGGGTTTCGCGCGCCTGCGCGCTCCTCTGCGTCGCGCGCGTCGCGGTGCTGCCGCGCGCATCCGGCGGGTTCGGCGGCGCGGCGACCAGATAGCGCATCGCCTGCGTGCGCTCGGCGAGCTTCACCAGCACGACGCGGATGTCCTCGACCATCGCCAGCAGCATCTTGCGCAGGTTTTCGGCCTGCGCGTCGCGCGCCTCCTTGTGCGCGCCGCCCTCGCCCAGCGACACCGTGCGGATCGCGCCCATGCGAGCGACGCCGGTCACCAGTTTCGCGACTTCGTCGCCGGCTTCCGCGGCGAATTTCTGCTCGTCGAAGCCGACGCTGTCCGGGGCGCCGATTAGCAGCGCAGCGCGCACCGATTCGGCATCGAGCTTGAGTTCGGCGACGATGGTCGCGGTGCCGGTCGAGCGCGCGAGCCAAGGTTCGCCTTCCGCGGTCGTCGCATCGCCATACCGCCGTCGCGCGAGCTCGAACGCTGACTCGATCGCCGTGCGCTCGGCGGCCGTGTAGCCGCTCGCCGCCTGCGCAACGCGCGCCGCATACAGATTGGACGACGCGGCTTCCGGCGCGGCATGGATCAGCGCAACCATGCGCCGATTATACCGGCGCGTCCGCTCACGTCTTAGCGCGGGAAATGCTGAGCTTAGCGGCGTCGGCGATGGGCGACGCACCGTCGGGTGAAGGACACTGGGCCACGCTTGCGCCGCGGCAATAGCCGTTGTCATCCCGGCCCCCGATTCAAGCATTCGGGGGCAGGCTCCGGCCGGGATCTAAGTTGCGATGTCACGCCTGCCAACATCGCTGCTTGGGCCCCGGCCTTCGCCGGGGCGACGCCTGCGCCGGGACGACGACGTCCAACGCCGGGGCGACGTTAACTCAACGCGACCGCGGTCGCGACGGCGTCGGCGATGCCGCGGGCGCAGCGGTCGGCGGCGTCGGCTTCGCGCGCCTCGACCATCACGCGCAGCACCGGCTCAGTGCCCGAAGGCCGCAGCAGCACACGGCCCGAGCCGTCGAGACTCGCCATCGCTTCGCGCTCGGCGCGCCGGATCGCGTCGCTGCCGCGCCAGTCGAAGCCGCGGCGGATCGGCACGTTGATCAGGCGCTGGGGAAAGAGCGGCGCGTCGGCGGTCGCGGCTGCGAGTGTGGTCTGCTGCTCGCGCAGCGCGCGGATGACCGCAAGCGCCGCGACGATCGCGTCGCCGGTCGTGTGCTTGTCGAGGCAGATGATGTGCCCGGAGTTCTCGCCGCCTAGGAGCCAGCCCTTGTCCTGCATCATTTCCAGCACATAGCGGTCGCCCACGGCGCTGCGCTTGAGCGGGATGCCACGGCGGTCGAGCGCCTGCTCGAACCCCAGGTTGCTCATCAGCGTACCGACCACGCCGCCGGCGGTCGCGCCGCGCCTCCAGTAGTCGAGCGCTATCACGTAAAGCAATTGGTCGCCGTCGTAGATGCGCCCTTCGGCGTCGACCATCATCAGGCGGTCGCCGTCACCGTCGAGCGCCACGCCCAGGTCGGCGCGGTGCTCGAGCACGGCGGCCTGCAGGTGCTTCGGATGCGTCGCGCCGACGCCGGCGTTGATGTTGATGCCGTCGGGCTCGTTGCCGACCGCGACGACCTCAGCGCCGAGCTCGTGGAACACCGGCGGGGCGACGTGATAGCCGGCGCCGTGCGCGCAATCGACGACGATCTTCAAGCCCTTGAGGTCGAGATCGTTCGGAAACGTCCCCTTGCAAAATTCGATATAGCGTCCGGGTGCATCGCTCAAGCGCCGCGCCTTGCCGAGCTTCGCCGATTCGACGCAGGTGATCTGGCCGTCGATGCCCTGCTCGATTGCATGCTCGACCGCGTCGGGCAGCTTGGTGCCGCCGGCCGAGAAGAACTTGATCCCGTTATCCTCGAACGGATTGTGCGACGCGCTGATGACGATGCCGGCTGACAGGCGCAGCGCTCGCGTCAGGTAGGCCACGCCGGGCGTGGGCAACGGTCCCGACAGATAGACGTCGACGCCGGCGGCGGACAGGCCCGCCTCGAGCGCCGCCTCGAGCAGGTAACCGGAGATGCGCGTGTCCTTGCCGATCAGCACCGCCGGCGTCGTGCCGGGGCGCGCCGCCGATTCAGCCGCGAACACGCGGCCCGCCGCGTAGCCCAGGCGCAGCACCAGCTCGGGCGTGATCGGCGAGTTGCCGACCCTGCCGCGGACGCCGTCCGTGCCGAAATAATTTTTGGTCATCGTCGAGCTCTCACGGTCGCCATTATGAACTCACGCGCTTCCGCCGGCGCTGTCAACATGTCGGGCCGCCTGCACCGCCTGCCAGATCTTGAGCGCGTCGACCGTTTCGCGCACATCGTGCACGCGCAGCAGCGACGCGCCGCCGGCGACGGCCGCGAGCGCCGCCGCCAGGCTGCCGGCGCCGCGTTCCTCGACCGGGCGTCCGGTCAGCGTGCCGATCGTCGATTTGCGCGACAGCCCGGCGACGACCGGATAGCCGAGCGCGACGATCTCGGCAAGACGCCGCAGCAGCTCGAGATTATGGTTGAGCGTCTTGCCGAAACCGAAGCCGGGATCGACGGCGATGCGGCCGCGCGCGATGCCGGCACGTTCGCAAGCTTGCGCGCGCTCGGCGAGGAATGCGGTCACGACAGCGACGACATCGTCGTCGTACGTGGCGGTTTTCTGCATCGTCAGCGGCTCGCCCTGCATATGCATCAGACAGACCGCTGCGCCGCTTTCCGCGACCGAGTCGATCGCGCCGCTGGCGCGCAGCGCATTGATGTCGTTGACCATCGAGGCTCCGGCGGCGATCGCCGCGCGCATCACCGCGGGCTTGCGCGTGTCGACCGACAGGGGCACGCCGCGCGCGTCGCAATCGGCGCGCAACGCCTCGAACAGCGGCAGCACGCGATCGAGCTCTTCGGCCTCGGCGGTCGGCGCCGCGCCGGGGCGCGTCGATTCGCCGCCGATGTCGATGATCGCCGCGCCGTTATCGAGCATCCGATGCGCATGGTCGAGCGCGCGATGGCGGTCGGCGTAGCGGCCACCGTCGAAAAAGGAATCGGGCGTGACGTTGAGCACGCCCATGACGCGCGGCCGGTCGAGCGCAACTCGATGGCGGCCGCAGATCAGATGCCGGGTGGCGAGCTCCGGCAATTCGCGTGCGTCAGGCGGGATTGGCCGAGGGCGCGGCGTCGGGACCGGTATCCGGGCCGAAGGTCGTGCCTGCCGACGCGCTGACCGGCTTCGGCGGACGCGGCGGGCGGCCCTGCATGATGTCCTCGACCTGGTCGCGGTCGAGCGTCTCGACTTCGA
>JBDTNP010000394.1:0-2775 GCA_039933695.1 Betaproteobacteria bacterium
TTCAACTGGGCCTCGGCGAGCGCGGTGACCTTGTCGATCATCGCCTGATCCTTCGGTGCCGGCTGCCAGTCCCAAAGCGGCTTGCCGGCCTGTTCGACCAGCTCGTGAATCGCATCGATCACCGCCTGCTGCTGCTGGTGGCCGAAGACCACGGCGCCGAGCATCACTTCTTCGGGCAATTCCTTGGCTTCCGATTCGACCATCAGCACGGCGGCTTCGGTGCCGGCGACGACCAAATCCAGCTTGGAGGTCGTCGTGAGCTCGGTCTTGCTCGGATTGAGCACGTACTGGCCGTCGATGTAGCCGACGCGAGCGGCGGCGATCGGGCCATTGAACGGAATGCCGGACAGCGAGATCGCCGCCGACGCGCCGATCATCGCCGGAATGTCGGGATCGATTTCCGGGTCGACCGACAATACGGTCGCGACGACCTGCACTTCGTTGTAGAAGCCATCGGGAAACAGCGGCCGGATCGGGCGGTCGATCAGGCGCGAAGTCAGCGTTTCCTTTTCGGAAGGCCGTCCTTCGCGTTTGAAGAACCCGCCGGGGATGCGTCCGGCGGCGTAGGTCTTTTCCTGGTAGTCGACGGTCAGCGGAAAAAAGTCCTGGCCCGGCTTGGAGTTCTTCGCCGCGACGACGCTGACCAGCACGACGCTGTCGCCCAGGCTGGCAAGCACCGCGCCGCCTGCCTGGCGGGCGATCTCACCGGTCTCGAGCGTCAGTGTGTTGCGGCCGTAAGGTATCGATTTCTTGATTGCTGTAGGCACGTTTATCCTCGGAATCGAAAAACAACAATGGCCGCCTGAGTTGACAACTGAGTGGTCAACCGAGGTCCGGCCATTGTCGGGTTATGGGTGTGGCTGCGCGGCACTGCCGGCTGCTCGGGGTCGACTGATAGCAGATACATTCGCAGCGGCCGTCGGCCGATATGCACTTACTTGCGCAGGCCCAGCTTTTCGATCAGACCGCGGTAGCTGTCCGCGTTGCGCGTCTTCAGGTAGTCGAGCAATTTGCGGCGGCGCGAGACCATGCGCAGCAGTCCACGGCGCGAATGGTGATCCTTGACGTTCGCCTTGAAATGATCGCCGAGGCCGTTGATGCGCGCCGTCAACAGCGCGACCTGCACCTCGGGGGAACCCGTGTCGCCCTTGGCCCGCTGGTGGTCGGCGATGACCTTGGCCTTCTCTTGAATCGTGACTCCCATGCAAGTTACTCCAAACCTCGCGAAAGGATGGAATTGTACCTCGAAAAATGCTTACGATTCAAGCGATTCAACCGGCAAGAGCCGCGCGCAGCCGGCATCACCGATGGCAAGCAGCCGGCGCGCCCGCAAGACGCCTGTATTCGCTCGCGCGACGCCGACGAACCGACCTGCGGTATAGGCTCGGAAATCGCCGTCGGGCAGAACGCAACCGGTGATTGGCTGTCCGCGTTCGAGGCGCCGGGCATCGCCAGCGTCGAGATCCAGTCGCGGCAGGCTCGCGAGCAGCGCATCGACGGGCAGCAGTCGGGCATCGCGCGCGGCATCGTCCAGCGCCTCGAGCGCGTCCAGCGAAATCGCGTCGCCGACGTCGAATCCGCCGCTCGCCACACGGCGCAGCGCCGCCAGATGTCCGCCGCAGCCCAGCGCCGCACCGAGATCTTCGGCCAGCACGCGCACGTAGGTTCCCTTGCCACAACGCACGCCGAGCTCGACGTCCGGAGGATTCCATCGATGCAGCGCAAGCTCGTGGATGGTCACTTGCCGGGCGACTCGAGGAATGTCGATGCCCTCTCGTGCGTACTCGTAGTAATTGCGTCCGCGGTACTTGAGCGCCGCATGGCGCGGCGGAATCTGCGCGATCGAGCCGACGAAGCGGCCAAGTACAGCGTCGATGTCGCCCCGCGACACGCGCACCGGTCGTTGTTCGACCGGATCGCCCTCCGCGTCGCCGGTGGTCGTCGTCAAGCCGAGCCGCACCGTCGCCGCGTAGGTCTTGTCGCCTTCGAGGAGCGTGTGCGCGAACTTGGTCGCCTCGCCGAAGCAGGTCGGCAACAGGCCGCTGGCCAGCGGGTCGAGCGTCCCGGTGTGACCGGCCTTTTCGGCGCGGTAGAGCCGGCGCGCGCGCTGCAGCGCTGCGTTGGAAGAGAGTCCGACGCCCTTGTCGAGCAGCAACACGCCGTCGATCGCGCGGCGTGGCGTGCGGGTCGGCTGCCGGTTTGGGTCGCGTCCCATCGCTCGGTCGGAACCGTGCCCGGACGCACCACGGTCCGGGACCGGGCCGCCGGCGGCCGACGCGCCGCAGTCAATCCGGATGCTTCCGGTCTTCGGCGACCGCGTCGTCGATCAGTTTCGACATGCGCAGCCCCGATTCGATCGAGTCGTCGTAGGCGAAGTGCAGCTGTGGCACCGAGTACAGCTTCAGCCGGTGCGACAGTTCGGTGCGCAAATAGCCGGCCGTGTGCTGCAGCGCCTTAACCGCCTCATCGGCGCGCTCCTTGCCGGCGAGATGCGTGAACAGGACCTTCGCATGCGACAGGTCGGCCGACACTTCGACGGCGGTCACGGTGACCATGCCGATGCGCGGATCCTTGACATGCAGCCGCAACAGGTCGGCGAGCTCGCGCTGGATCTGATCACCGACTCGCTGCGCGCGCTGTGAATGCCTTTTCATCGTTGTCCTTCGCAGCAAGCAGCACACGAATGCCCGCGCCGGGCAACATAGCCGGATGCGGGTCCTGGTCGGTCAGAGCGTGCGCGTGACCTCGACGATCTCGTAGACCTCGAGCTGATCG
>JBDTNP010000395.1:0-3594 GCA_039933695.1 Betaproteobacteria bacterium
TTGTCGTTCTTGGCGACCAGCAGGATCGCGCCGTTGTCCTTGCCCTTCTGGCCGATTTTCCACGCCTCGGCGACGCGGAGCGAGTACTGCTCGATCGGCTCCGGCGCGGTGGTCGGTACGATCAGCACGGCCAGCTGGTTGGTCGTGCGCGCTTCCCAGTCGCGCAGCTTCGACTCGAGCGCCTGTCGCTCGGACGCGGCGAGCGTGCCGGTCTGGTCCGTGACCGCGCTCGTCAGCGGGGGGATGGGGACGAGGCCGTCCTTCGGCGCGTCGGCACCGCCGACGGCAAACGGCGCCAGCAGGGCGAGCGTCAGCATCGCGACCAGGCCACGGCCGAGCAGGCGGGAATGGGTCATCAAACGGCGCGCAGCCGCATTGCCGCGCGGGCTCTCCGCGCGGCGTGCGGTGTTCAGCTCTTCGGCGCCGGTGCTGGCGCCGGTTGCGCAGGCGGCTTGGTGAAATCGACCTTCGGCGGTGCGCTGATCGCCTTTTCGTTGTCGACGGTGAAGTTCGGCTTCACTTCCATCTTGAACAGCATCGCTGTCAGGTTGGTCGGAAACGAGCGAACCGTGGTGTTGAAATCCTGCACAGCCTTGATGAACCTGTTCCGCGCGACGGTGATCCGATTCTCGGTGCCCTCGAGCTGCGAGCTCAGGTCCCGGAACAGCGCGTCCGACTTCAATTGCGGATAATTCTCCGAGACGACGAGCAGCCGGGAGAGCGCGGACTGCAGCTCGCCCTGCGCGGCCTGGAACCGCGCGAACGCCGCCGGGTCGTTGAGCAATTCCGGTGTCGCCTTGATGCTGCCGACGCTGGCTCGGGCGTTGGTCACCTCGGTCAGGACCTGCTGCTCCTGGGCGGCGTAGCCCTTGACGGTGGCGACCAGGTTGGGGACCAGATCGGCGCGCCGCTGGTACTGGTTGACGACTTCCGACCAGGCCGACTTGACCTGCTCGTCCTGCCGCTGCAAATCGTTGTAGCCGCAGCCGGACAGGAGAAGCGCCGCGAACATCGCGGCGAAAACCGCCTTGGTCAGGCCAGAATTCCTGTGCATGCCATTCCCTTCCAGAGTCGCCGCGCGTTCAATGCCCGCGGAGCGCGTTCCTCGGGCAAGCTTGCCCGCCGGCCTTTATCTTGGGGCCGCCGCCCCGCTTTGCAAGCCGCCGGCGTCGGGCAGCGCGCGAATCGTCGCCCGCGCGAGGCAGAGATCTTCCCATGCCTTGGCTTTGTCGGGCAAGTTACGCAAAAGATACGCCGGATGATAGGTGACGATCAGCGGCACGCCCTGATAGCGGTGCACGCGACCGCGCAGGCTCGCGATCGTCGCATCGACGCCGAGCAGCGTCGTCGCCGCGCTCCTGCCGAGCGCGACGATCAGCTTCGGGCGTATCAGCGCGATCTGCCGGTCCAGATACGGCCGGCAGGCATCCACCTCGCCGGGTTCGGGCGTGCGGTTGCCGGGCGGGCGGCACTTGAGCACGTTGGCGATGTAGACGTTGGTTTCGCGTCGCATGCCCAGCGCCGCGAGCATATTGTCCAGCAGCCGTCCCGCCTGCCCGACGAATGGCTCGCCCCTGGCGTCTTCTTCGGCACCCGGTGCCTCGCCGACGAACATCCATTCGGCAGCGGCGTCGCCAACGCCGGGCACCGCCTGCCGGCGCGAGCGGCACAATCCGCACGCGGTGCACGCCTGCACGTCGGCGGCGAAATTCGACCAGCCGAGTGTCGCGATGCGCGCGATGCGGTCCGCCGCACCGGACCCGGGCGACACGCGCACCGGATCGACGGCGGCATCGCGCAGCACCGGCGGCAGCGCGACCTCGGCCGGCAGCAGGCGCAGCCGCCATAGCGGGAGCAAGCCCAGCTCGCGCAGCACGTCGCTGCGATCAACCACCTGGATCGCCCCCGAGGCGGCGACGCATCACCACCGCATCTTCGCGCCCGCCGGCGCCGTGCGGCGCAGGATAGTAGCCGGCGCGGCGAGCGACCGGCGCGAATCCTTCGCGCAGATAAAGCGCGATCGCCGCATGATTCGATTCGCGGACTTCGAGAAAGCATTGCTCGGCGCCGACGCCGATCGCGTCGTCGAGCAGCCGTCGCAACAGCCTGCGGCCGAGCCCCCGCCGACGGGCCGGCGCAGCAACGGTCAGGTTCAAGAGCTGCGCCTCGCGCGGCGCGAGCATCAGCACGCCGTACGCGACGACACTGCGGTCGCGCTCGCCGACCAGCGTCCCGTACCCGGCGGCGAAGGCGTCGCGGAAATTGCCCTCGCTCCACGGCGCCGCATGCGAAGCTTGCTCGAGCGCAGCGACCGCCGGCAAATCCTCCTCCCGCATCGGCCTCCAGATCACCGTTGCTTCGATGCCCGCTTCGACGCCGCCGCTCATCGCGGTCGCCCGAGGGCGCGCTCGGCGCTGGTCAGCGCCACCTTGTGCCGCAGGTAAATCGGCGCCGCATCGCGCGCGGCAACGCCCCCGCCTGCGGCAAATCGCGGCAGCGCGAGCGTGCCGATCGCCGTCGCCGCCGGGATTAGCGTCGGCTCGCAGGAAGCGAGCACCGGAAGGCAACGCTCGCGCAGCGCAGGATAGGCGGCGAAGCCGCTGCCGACGCCGGTCCAGCCGCCCCCGTCGGGCAGAGTCACCGCGGCCGGGCCGATCACCGCGGGCGCGACGGCCTCATGCCAGCGTGCGCCGTCATGCCGGTAAGCGGCGACATAGACTTCCTGCGCTCGCGCGTCGAGCGCGGCGATCACCCGGTTGGCGGCACGCTGCTGCCGGGCGGTTTCGGCCAGCGCTTCCAGCGTCGATACGCCGATAAGCGGCAGCCCGGCTCCGAGCGCCAGGCCTTGCGCGACGCCGCAGGCGATCCGCAGCCCAGTGAACGCTCCCGGCCCCGCGCCGAACGCCAATCCGTCCAGATCTTCGAGCCTCGCGTCGTGGTCGTCGAGCAGGCCGCGAATCATCGGCAGCAGCAATTCGGAGTGACGGTGTCCTGCGACGACCGAGCGCTCGTCCCACGCAAGGCCGTCGCCGAGCGCGACCGCGCAGGTTTCCGTCGAAGTGTCGATGGCGAGGATCCGCATCGGCGCATTTTACCGTGCAGGCGCTGCGCGATGTCGCGACCGGCCGCGCCGGTACAATGATTGATTTCCGCCGCGTTCGACGCGGCAGGGCAGTGAATACGGATACCGTCCTCATCACCGCGCTCGATCAGGAAGGCCGCGGCATCACGCGCGTCGACGGCAAGGCGGTGTTCGTCGAAGGGGCCCTGGCAGGCGAGCTCGTCACCATCGAGATTCATCGCAGGCGACCGACCTACGAGCTCGCGCGCGCGACCGGCATCCTGCGCGCCAGTCCTTCGCGTGTCGCGCCGCTTTGCCCGCATTTCGGCGTCTGCGGCGGCTGCAGCCTCCAGCATCTGGAAGCGGCGGCGCAGGTCGCCGCCAAGCAGCGCGTGCTCGAGGACGCGCTCTGGCACATCGGGCGCGTGCGCGCCGGCGAGCTGCTGGCGCCGATTCACGGGCCGGCGTGGGGCTACCGGCAGCGCGCGCGGCTGTCGGTGCGCGACGTCCCGAAAAAAGGCGGCGTGCTGGTC
>JBDTNP010000396.1:0-5187 GCA_039933695.1 Betaproteobacteria bacterium
TGGGCCTGCGGCGATGACGCCAGCAAGAATGCGCATGACGCAACCAGCGCCAGCAGGGATTTACGCATTGGAGATCTCTTCGTTTGAACGCATGGCTGGTCGTCGCCGGCCAGGGATTGATGTGCCGCCTTCTGACCGCCGAAGGAGCTGCGGCGTTCACCACGCCGATCGAAACATTCTGCCTTCCGTCGGCCGTCGGCCGGCGCATGTCGGCGCATGATCGGTCTGCGCCGTCCCGCGGAGTGGTTGTACCTTCTGAGTGTCCAAGGCTGACGCCGCGCTGACGCGCGCGTTAGCCGGCGCCGACACGCAAGGTTACAAGGCGTGCTGGCAAAAGAGGAGCGTCGTACCGGCCGGCATCGCGCCGGCGCCGGCCGGCCTGTTTCAAAATGTCGGAATCGGCTCGCCGCCTTCCGGCGCGTTCAGCTCATTCAACTCGAATTCTTTCGGGAAATAGTAAGGCGTCTTTCCTCCCATTTGCGGATCGTCGCTCGGGTTGGTGTATTTGATATCAAACGGTCCGTCGCCGTGAATCTCGACCACCGCCGCTCCCTTGGTGAACGCAAAGCTCTGCGCCCGCGCTGGCACAATGACAAAGCCTCCGGGCTTGACCGCATGCGCGAGCTTCTTGTCGTAGGTTTCCGTGCTGGCGATATAGACCGTTCCGGAAATTACCGTCATGCGCGCGGCTTGCGAATGCCAATGAAACGGCATCTTGTATTTCGATGGCACCGAGATGCGCATGACGTACTGCCCGGTTGCAGTCGGATCGCCGAACAGCACGGCCACCTTGGCGCCCTTGGGCAGGTCCGGCGGTGCGGGGCCCCATTTGAGGTTCTTGGCGTTGATCAATATCGGCTCGAGCGTCGCGGGGGCGGCGGAGGCGATCGTGCAAAGCGCCAAGCTTATGAGGCTGGCCAGGACTAACGCAAACCAATGGTGCGGAGCTTTCATGGCGGACTCCTCTGCAATGTTGGATCGGTACCCAGCCCGCGCCGGGGTTAAGGCGCAATCGTACCGTACAGAGCACGATCGGGCTATCTGCGATTCACAACATCACGCCGGGCCGCCGCCCGGCTACTTCTTTGCGCCCGCAGGATCGACCAACCTGGGTTCGCCCACTTCCTCCTTGCCGCGCCGCAGATTGATCTCGCCATGTATGACCGCCTCGCCCGCGTCGCCATCCATTCGGGCCGCCGCGAGCGACACGTAGATCCGAAACTTTGTCTTATACGATACCGGGCAAGTGATTTTCGGCCGATCCTTTCGCCGCCTGCGTCGCTTCGAAGATTTCCGCGCCCGGATGATAAGCGGCGAACTCGTACCACTCACCGACGCCCGATTCGAGGTACGCGAGCTGCGTTCCGGCGAGAGGGCCGGAGATCGCTTCGCCCATTTCGTTCCACACCGACCCGGTCTGTTCGTCGTACACCCCGCGCGCTGCCGAATAGCCGAACACCAGGATGCGATCCCCGACCCGGCGATGAAAGGCCAGCGCCTGCAAGGTCCCGGGGCGGCAGCGCAGGACGATCTCCGCCCCGCCGAGCGCGTCGTTCAGCACCGGCCCGATCCGCGCCAATGCCTGCAACGGATAGGCCCGCGCCTCCGCCGCATTCTCGACGCCGAGCACCAGCGTGTTGTGCGGGAGCCGCCCGTCGAGGGGCCTGACCAGCGTGGCGAGAAACCCAGGGAAGATGCCGGGCGAACCGGGCGAAAAATGGCTGCCTCGCCCCTCGCGCGACGCATGCTCGGCGTACAAAACCATTGTCGTCGGGTACATCGCGAGCCACTCACGCCATAGACACTGCGAGAGCGGCAGCCGCGCCAGCACCGCCCCCCGCATCGGACCGGTCAGCGCCGTGCCGGTGAACGGTGACCAGAAGCTCTGCGTCGCGCGGTCTTCCAGCAGCATCGTGCCGTTGTACTTTCCGCGCAGCCGAAAGACCAGGCGCTTTCCTTCCACCTCGGCGCGGAACGCCGCCGCGCTGCTGCACATCACGCACAGCGTCACCAGCACCGGCCGCTCGTCCAGGCTGAGGTTGGCGACGTGCGGTTCCTTCATGATCCACCACGGCAGCGCCCACGCTTGCCGGCCCAGATAGAGCCCGAGAACCGGGTCGTCGTCGCGCAGGTGATCGTGCGCGTCGGTCCAGACCGGATCGTTCAACGGCTGGCGCCAGCTGTCCTCGAGTCGTCGCCCGTCCAAGAGCTGCGCTTGCGGCAGTTCCCACATTCCTACGCATTGTACGGTGCGTACCTTTCGCTTAACTGACTGGGACCGCAACGCGATGTGCGCTGCTTATCCTGTCCGTGTGCTAGCGCGTCACGTGCCGGACAGTAGCGCGTCTGAGACAAAGTGCGCAACCTCCGCATGCGGTCGGCTCGGTGGGGTTCCGTGCGTAATTTCTAATCCGCACGGCACTGACGTTTGCCCTGGACATGGACGGCGCATCGCGCCTTGGCCTGCACCAGCGCGGGCGGCTGTCCAACATTCCTACAAGGAATTCAGCTTCCGTCCGATTTCGCTGCCGCTCACGCCCGTCTATCGTTCAAGTCTGCGTACCGCGCGGCGCGGTAGCGCATTGGAACGGAGGCGGATTCATGGCAGACGACAAGAGTAAACGGGGCGCGCAAGACCGGCGCACGGTATCCGGTAGCGAACGGTACGAATTGAACTACGAAGCCGAAAAGCTCGGCATCAGTGCGGAGCAGCTCAAGGCGATAATTGCCAGAGTCGGAACAGACCGCGCAAAAATCGAGGAGGCGGCGGGCAGGATCAAGAAGTAAAGCAATCCGGCGCAGCCGGAGCGATGCGGGGATGCCAGCGTCTTCATCCCTGCATCGAAGCGTTGTCAGTCGTAAGTAAGGGACTCGGAGTACCGTTAGCCGTCTCGCAATTGAGCCGGTGATCGGCTTCTCGAAGACATGGCAGCGGCAAGGATTTGCGTGGACTGCAGGAACTTGATCGACTTGTCGGTCGCAACCGAGCCGCACGTCTACCTGAGAATTTGCAGCGGAAACATCTCGGAACAGAGCCACGACCAATACTACGATTGCCGAACATGCGGCGCCAAGCTTTTCCGAGAGCAAAAGCTTGGCGATCCCGATATGCGCTGGCGACTGCTCCGATGAAAAGTTGGCGGAGAGATAGGGATTCGAACCCTAGATAGGCTTCCGCCTATACTTGATTTCGAGTCAAGCGCCTTCGACCACTCGGCCATCTCTCCAGAGCCGGTGATTATACCGTAGGGCCCGCGCCTCTCTGGACGCGCGTAGCCATGAAAAACGGGGCCGCAGCCCCGTTCGCGGAAAGCAGATTGTGGGCTATTTCTTGGCCGGAGAATGCGCGGCGGCTTTTTCGGGTTGTGACGAAAGCCCCTTGCCCGCGTCAGATCCGGCAGCCGGGGTCGGGCCCATCTGCGGTGTCACCGTCTTGCCCTTGGCTCTCTCCTCGGCGATGTATTTAGCCGCGACGCGATCCTGCGCCTTGGCCAGATCTGCCGCCGCTTTCTTCCCCGTCGCCGCGTCCTTTTCCTTTTTTTGCTCGGCCGCGGCCTTCGCCGCCTCGTCTGGCGGCGGCAGCTTGGCCACCGCCAGGCCGAAGCTCGCGACCACCACTCCGGCGGCGATCAGTGCGCGCAATGTCGTCGTCATCCGTATCTCCTCGCTCTAGCGCTGCGCCGTCAGGCGACTCTCGGACGGGCCGTCGGACCCGCGGCCGGCGCCCCCGAATGGGCCTTGCCCGTCTTGATCTGGTTGTACCAGTACTCGTGGTGCTCGCGCGCCCATTCCTCGTCGACGTAACCAGTCCGCATCGCGTCGTACGCGCCAGCCATGCCGAGCGTGCCCATGTAGATGTGGCCGAGGCTGCCGAGCATGAACAGGATCGCTCCGGTCGAATGCAGCACGTGCGAGATCTGCATCGTCTGCCGGGTCTGATTGAAATTCGGAAAGTCGAGAATGAACCCGGTGATGCTGACCAGGATGCCGAGCACGATCGCCCCGCCCCAGAACCAGAGCTTTTCGCCGGCGTTGAACCGGTACGAGGGCGTGTCCTGCCCAGAGAACAACCCGCCGAAACGCTTGATCCAGAGCCAGTCGCCCGGCTGCGGGAAATTGTCGCGAACGAAGTTGGCGAACAGCAAAATGATGCAGACCGCGAACAGCGGACCGACGAAGTTGTGCAGGTTCTTGGCCAGGATCGCCAGCCACGAAAACAGCGTATACCCGAGCAGCGGCAGCAACACCGTCTTGCCGAACAGCATGATCAGTCCCGTGATCGCCAGCGTCGAGAAGGCGATCGCGGTCGACCAGTGGATCACGCGGTCGAGCCAGGTGAAACGCAGGATCTTCCGCCCGGTCGGCGGGTGATGCAGCTGCATCGTCCCCTTGAGCATGAAAAACGTGACGATCGCCAGGAAAATCAGCACCAGCGCCCAGCCGCCGTAGACGGAAATGTCGCTGTTGCGCAGGCTTCGCCAGGTCTGGCCGCCGGACTGGATCAGGACGTTGGTTTCGCGGCCGCGGACCGTCGTCACCGCGGGGCCGCCGGAGCGGACCTCGCGCCACACCGGCGCGCTGTTCAGCGGCTGCTCGACCTGGCGTTGTACCTGCGGCGCGGGTCCGGTGTTTTCCGGCGTCGGCGCCGGCGTCGGAATCTGCTGAGCGAGCACGCTGCCGGCGAGGGCCGCGCAGAATGCAAACAACAGCGCGCCGGCAACGCGCGCTCCGATGGCCTGCCGCATAGCGACTCCTATTTGATCCGCTGGTACTCGTTCTGCGCCTGGGCGCGCGTCGCAAGCGCGCGCTCCCAAGCCGCCCGGTCGCCGTTGTACGGAGCGTTCTGGTACGCGGGCGTGTCGGGCTTGCCCGCGTACTTGCCCTGCTTGTAGTTGACGACTTGCGGCCGCTCGCCGCACGCGGCGAGCGCGAAAGTCGCAGCCAGCGCAACGCCGACTACCGCGAGGCGGCTCATGACTTGGTCGCCGGTGCGGCCGGCTGCGGTTGTTGCGCCGGCGGCTGAGCCGCAGTCTTGTCGCCCGTGCCGTACGCGGCGTCCCAGCCCCACGGCGGTCCGCCCAGCGTTCCGCGCGCGGCGCGGATGGTCACGCGGTCGCGGTAGATGTTAGACAGCACGTCGGCATCGCCGGCGAGCAGCGCCTTGGTCGAGCACATTTCGGCGCAGAC
>JBDTNP010000397.1:0-2929 GCA_039933695.1 Betaproteobacteria bacterium
GCTCTCGCCGTTGCTCGCCTTGCCCCGTCCCGCGTTTCCGTTCGTGGCGCTGCTCGTCTCCGGCGGCCACAGCCAACTCTATGCGGTCGGCGGGGTCGGCGACTACGCGCTGCTCGGTGATACGCTGGACGACGCGGCCGGCGAGGCCTTCGACAAGACGGCGAAGCTGCTCGGCCTGCCCTATCCCGGCGGCCCCGCGCTGTCCAAGCTCGCGGAGCGCGGGCGGCGCGGCGTTTTTGCCTTGCCCCGCCCGATGAAGGACAGCGGCGATCTCAACATGAGCTTTTCCGGTTTGAAAACCGCGGTCCGCACGCTGGCCGGCCATACCACGCCTTCCGCGCAGCGCGACGCGGACATCGCGCGCGAGTTCGAAGATGCGATCACCGACGTGCTGGTCGCGAAGTCGCTGTCTGCGCTCGATGCCGCCGGCCTGTCGCGGCTGGTCGTGGCGGGAGGCGTCGGGGCCAACCGCAGCCTGCGCGAGCGCTTGAGCGAAGCGGTGGCGGCGCGGGGCGGCGAAGCCTTCTATCCGGACCTGCAATTCTGCACCGACAACGGCGCGATGATCGCGCTGGTCGGCGCGTTGCGGCTGCAGCAGGGCTTGTCGCAGGACTACGCTTTCGGTGTGCGGCCGCGGTGGGAGCTTTCGAGCCTCGCCCGGCCCGAATCGCTCGCGAGCGGCTGAAGCGGGCGTAAGACGCGGCGCCGCGGGGCCGCACTTTCTAACCCGATTTCTCTCCGATCCTGCGCTCTTCGCCGGCAATCAGCTTGCGTATATTGGCGCGATGGCGCCAAAACATCAGCAGCGCGATCGGTATTAGCGCCCAGGATTCGGGCCAGAAACCGAGGAAATAGAAACCCAGCGGCGGCAGCGCCAGCGCGGCGACGAGCGAGGCGAGCGACGACATGCGAAACGCCAGCACGACGATCAGCCAGATGACGGCCAGCGCGAGACCCAGCTGCCATGACAATGCGAATGCGATGCCCGCCGCCGTCGACACGCCCTTTCCGCCGGCGAAATGATGGAACACCGGATACAGGTGACCGAGGTACACGGCCAGCGCGGCACCCGCGGTCGCGAGCGAGGCATCACCCCAGGTCGCGCCCAGGCGGTTGGCGGCCCACACCGCGACAAAGCCCTTGATGCCGTCGCCGAGCAGGGTCAACGCGGCCGCAGCCTTGTTGCCGGTGCGCAATACGTTGGTCGCTCCGGGATTGCCCGAGCCATAGCTGTGTGGATCGGGGAGGCCGAACATCCTGCTGACGACGACGGCGAACGATACCGACCCCAGCAAATACGCGGCGATGATCACGCCGAGCGTCGGCATACGAGAGTCCTCCATCTCGATTACAATGCGCGCGCATTCTAGCAAACCGCCATGTCGTCGCTAAAGTGAACACGATCTTCATTGCCGATCTCAAGGTCGAGACGCGAATAGGCATCTACGATTGGGAGCAGCGACTGAAGCAACCGCTGCTGCTCAATCTGGAGATCGAGCCGCCATCGGCGGCGGCGTTCGCCAGCGACAGCTTCGCCGACGCGCTCGATTATGCGGCAGTGGTCGCGCGGGTGAAGGCATTTGCGGCAGATCATCCGCACAAGCTGCTCGAGCGCTTCGCCGCCGCGCTGGCCGATCTCGTCTGCGAGGAGTTCGGCGCGCGCTGGGTCGAGGTCAGCGTCGCCAAGCCTGCGCCGATCGCTGGCGTCAGGCAGATCGGCGTCAGGGTAGAGCGGGGCGAGCGCAGCGCCTAGCGCACGACGGTACGCTACGCCTCGTCTTGCGCCAGCAGCGCGGCGTTGCCTCCGGCGGCAGCGGTGTTGATCGACAGCGTGCGCTCGACCGCGAACCGGAAAAGGTAGTTCGGGCCGCCGGCTTTCGGCCCGGTGCCCGACAGTCCTTCGCCGCCGAACGGTTGCACGCCGACGACCGCGCCGATGATGTTGCGGTTGACGTAGACGTTGCCCACGCGCACGCGCGATGCGATGTGACGCACGGTCGCGTCGATCCGGCTGTGGATGCCCAGCGTCAGCCCGTAGCCGGTGTCGTTGATCGCGTCGATCACCTGGTCGAGCGCGCTGGCCGGATACCGGATCACGTGCAGCACCGGGCCGAACACCTCGCGTTTCAAGCGGCCGATGCCGTCGAGCTCGACCAGCGTCGGCGCGACGAACGTGCCGTGCGCGGTCGCCGCGGGCAGCGCGACCCGGTGCAGCACCCGGCCCGCCGCGGCCATCGCGGCGACGTGCGTCTCGAGTGTCTTCTTCGCCTCCTCGTCGATCACCGGGCCGACGTCGGTCGCGAGCGATGCCGGATCGCCGATCGCGAGCTCGTTCATCGTACCGATCAGCAATTCGAGGATGCGGGGCGCCACTTCCTGCTGCAGGAACAGCACGCGCAGCGCCGAGCAGCGTTGCCCGGCGCTGTTGAATGCCGACGTCACCGCGTCGACGACCAGCTGCTCGGGCAGCGCGGAGCTGTCGACGATCAGCGCGTTCTGTCCGCCGGTTTCGGCGATCAGCGGCACCAGCGTGGTTCGCCGCGCCAGCGCGAGGGCGATCGCGCGCGCGACCTCGGTCGATCCGGTGAAGGCCACGCCGGCGGTGCGCGGATCGTCGACCAGCGCGGCGCCGACGGTTTTACCCGCGCCCGGCAGCATCGCGTAGGCGCCGGGCGGCACGCCGGCCGCCGACAGGATCGCGGCCGCACGCTGGGCGAGCAGCGGCGTCTGCTCGGCGGGCTTGGCGACCACCGCGTTGCCGGCGGCGAGCGCCGCGGCGATCTGGCCGACATGGATCGCCAGCGGGAAATTCCACGGGCTGATGCACGCGAACACGCCGCGGCCGTGCAGTGCGAGCTCGTTCGATTCGCCGGTCGGCGACTTCAGCGACTGCGGCCGCGCGAAGTGTCGGCGCGCGAGCATCGCGTAG